>JAODBN010000106.1 GCA_025463965.1 Acidimicrobiaceae bacterium | reverse complement strand
GAGGAAGACCGTTGAGCCGCCCGAGCTCTTCTTGGCAGTGGCGGCGAGGATTTGGGGGGCCACGAGAGCAGCCTGAAAATAAGTGGGCATCATCGACCAGTCATCCGAGGAGAGTGCGCCTCGCACTGTAGCCGCGCGCCCCGGTCATGACGGTGCCAGCCTGCGGGTTCACTCTCCCCGGGTGAACAGCGCTGCCTGTGCCTCGCCGGCCCGCGCCGGCCTCGAGGCGCTCGGCTCCGCCAGACCGAGGTGTTCCCAGGCCCTCGGACCAGGCACCCGGCCACGAGGCGTGCGAAGCACCAGCCCAGCCTGTACCAGGAAGGGTTCGTAGACGTCCTCCAGCGTGTCGGCCTCCTCTCCGAGGCTCACCGCCAGGCTGGAGAGGCCGACCGGGTGGCCGGCGAAGCGGACGCAGAGGGTCTCGAGAAGGCGACGGTCGAGGCGGTCGAGGCCGAGCTCGTCCACCCCGAACAAAGCGCAGCCCTCCTTCGCGGCGGCGAGGGTGACGACCCCCTCGCCGCGCACTTCTACGAAGTCGCGTACCCGCCGCAGCAGCCGGATCGCGAGCCTGGGCGTGCCCCTCGAGCGGCGGGCAATCTCCCGAGCGCCGTCTGGCTCGCATGCCACGCCGAGGAGGCGGGCGCTGCGGACGACGATCTGCTCCAGCTCGTCGGGCCGGTAGTGCTCCAGACGGGCCACGAAGCCGAAGCGGTCCCGAAGCGGCCCGGTGACGAGCCCGGTACGCGTGGTAGCGCCGACGAGCGTGAAGCGTGGCAGGTCGAGGCGCACGGAGCGGGCCGTCGGGCCCTTCCCGATCACGATGTCAATAGCGAAATCCTCCATCGCTGGATAGAGGATCTCCTCGACGGCCCGGTTGAGCCGGTGGATCTCGTCGATGAAGAGCACGTCGCCGGGCTGCAAGCCGGTCAGGATTGCCGCGAGGTCGCCGCCGCGGGCGATCGCTGGGCCGGAGGTGATCCGCAGCCCCGCCCCCATCTCGGCGGCGACGATCCCGGCGAGCGTGGTCTTGCCGAGGCCCGGAGGGCCGGCGAACAGGACGTGGTCAGCGCATTGACCCCGCCGGCGCGCCGCCTCGAGCAGGATCATCAGGTGCTCGCGAAGGGCCGACTGGCCCACGAATTCAGCGAGCAGGCGGGGCCGCAGGCCGGCTTCGAGCTCCTCCTCCGGCTCCTCGGCCTCGGGGGCGACCGGCCTCGGCGCTTCAGCTGGCACGGGATCGACCGCGCCCTGTCCGGGCCCGATGTCGAGCGCGATCAGCTCGCGCCGAGGGCTCACCGGCGGGGCGCGAGCTCGCGCAGCGCCTCGCGCAGCATCGCCTCCACGCCGGGAGCGTCCTCGTCCCATTCCGACAGCCGCTCGAGGGCGGAACGAACCTCGTCCTGGCCGTAGCCGAGAATGGCGAGTGCCTCGGCGACCTCGCTACGCGCCCCGGCCTCGCCCGACGGCCCGACGCGGGGTGCCGGGACGGGAACGAGCGTGTCGAGACGCTGGGCGAGCTCGACGAGCAGGCGTTGGGCCGTCTTCTTGCCCACCCCGGGCACCCGGCAGAGCGCGTCGAGATCGGCCTCGGCGACCGCCGCGACGAGCGCGTCCGGGGTGTGCACCCCGAGCACCGCAACCGCGAGCCCCGGTCCGATCCCGTGGGTGGCGATCAGCAGCTCGAAGCAGCGCCGCTCGCCAGAATCGGCGAAGCCGTAAAGGGTGATTGCTCCCTCGCGTACATAGGTGTGCACCGAAAGCGCCACCTCCGAGCCGATGGGGCCGATCGAGGTGGCCAGCGTGCTCGTGAGCGTGACCCGGTAGCCCACGCCTTGGACCTCGACGACGCACTCGGCCGATTGCTCACCCGGCTCCAGCTCGGCGAGGCACCCCCGCAGAGAGCCGATCATCGGAGCGCTCCGACTCCGGCGGGCGCGATCGCGGGCCCCCCGAGGCGTTGCACCCGCGAGCTCGCCAGGTGACAGAGTGCCAACGCGAGCGCATCTGCCACGTCCGGCGGCCGCGGGGGCTCGGAGAGCCGCAAAAGCTCGGCCACCATCACCTGCACCTGCTCCTTGGTCGCCGCCCCGTAGCCGGCCACTGCGAGCTTCACCTCATTGGCGCTGTACTCGGCGACCTCGATGCCCGCCTCCGCGGCGCAGCACAGCGCCACCCCGCTCGCCTGTCCGACCGACATCGCCGTGCGGGCGTTGTTTTGGAAGAGCACTCGCTCCACGACGACGACGTCCGGCGCGCACTGCTCGACCAGCTGAACCAGCTCATGGCGAAGCTCAGCGAGGCGTAGCGGCAGGGCGAGCGAGGGATCGGTGGTGATCACGCCGGCGGCCACGGCACGCTCTTGGCCGCCTTCGGTGACGACGCACCCGTAGCCGCACCTCGTCAGGCCGGGGTCGACCCCGAGGACAAACATGCGTTCGATGTTACTGAACGGTCCTCCCGGAAGGGGGGACCGTCGCGCCGAGCCTTGTGCGAGCCCTCCGACGGCCACGACGGAGATCGCGAGCTGAACAACCCGGCGGGCCGCTAACCGAGCTTGACGTTCGTCTTTCCGAGTGCGATCCGTACCTCAGTGGCAAGT
>JAODBN010000078.1 GCA_025463965.1 Acidimicrobiaceae bacterium | reverse complement strand
ACGTATGGCATCGACGAAAGCGCCTCCGCAGGTCCACTATCCACTAGCCCACGAAGCCCTTCCCGAGGCCGGGACCGGTGCAGCGCAAGGAAGCGCTCCCAGCGCTCGGGCTTGTCGTGTCCACCGTGGCTCCGGGGTGACACGTGAAGTCGCCACCCACGGTGCCGCCTTCCGGAGAATTGCTCGGACTTGCGCCAGCGGACCGCGTACGAGGTACGCCGGCCGGCTACTTGGTGAAGGTGAGTGCTCCCGGCACCTTGGCGGTCGTGTTGAGGAGCAGTTCCACCCAGGTGCGGCCCGGGGCCAGGCCAACCGGCTTGCCGGCGGCGTCGGTGAACGTGGTGGAACCACGCAGGAGCGGCCGGTGCCAGGTGACGGGGATCATCTTTCCGGCCCGCACGACGTAGCCCTTGCCGGTGCCCGTCGTGACGCTCTCGACGTCCCCCGAGCCGCCGGTGCTCTCCGGGTAGGGACCCAGCTGGTAGTTCACGACCTGGATCACGATGTTGGTGGTCGACACCTGCTTGTTCGTCAGGGTGTCAATGTCGGGCGTCGTGTCGTAGTAGTGGTAGTAGAGGCCCGTCGCCGTGTCGTACTTCCAGACCACGTCGGTGCCGCCGGAGAAGTTGATCGCCACCTGGGAGTTGGCGGTGGCCGCAGCGGGGAGCTTCGGGGTGTAGGCGAAGACCGGCGAGGGTGCCGACTTGAACCGCGCCTGGCTGAAAGTGGACCACAGCGAGGCCGTGCTGGTGTAGTCGTTGTCCGGCGCATAGCGCGTCGAGATCCGCTGGAAGTCGTTCGGGTAGACGAAGGCGTTCCCGTCCGCGATGTAGTGCAGGGCATCGAGGGCACTGACGTCCGGGGTGATGCCGCCCACGTGGGCGATCACCGAGATGGGGAACTCGGCGGCGAGGTGCCAGTCCACCCAGCGCACGCTGCGCACGGGACCGATCGAGGCCGCGCTCTGGCACTGGAAGACGGCCATGTAGCGCATGATCCCGCCCTCAGCGGGGGTGTCGTAGACGATGTCCGCCTCGTTCAGGCCACTCTGGGGCCGGGCCGCGCCGAGGCCTCCGGCGTCGGGGCCTGGCTCGTTGCCGATCTTGATCGCCAGTGGTGCTCGGGCGGGGACCTTTCCGCCGGGAGCGGGCACGTCAGTGAGGGGACAGCGCGTCGAGGCGACCGGATGCGTGGAGCGGGTCGTCGAGGAGGAAGACGAGGAGCTGGAGCCTGCCGAGGCAGGGGTCTTCTTCCCGCCGCCCGAGGTCCCCACGACCACTCCGAGGACCACGCCGACCAGCACCAACACGGCGAGCAGACCAGCGATCCGCTGTCTACGAACGAACTCGGGGCGCGAGGCTTTACGGGGTCTGGCGTGTGAGGGCACGCAGGAACGGTAGTGGGTGCCGCCTCGAAGGTGGTGGCAATCCGACGGCTGGCGTCATCCCCGAGCACCCGCCGAGAGGGCACTGAGCTGGCCGTTCAGCCCCCGAGGAGTCGTCCGAACCAGGCCGCCCGGCGGGCTGGGCGCCCGGTGCGCGCCTCGGCGTGGTCGGCCGACGCCATCACGGCGAGGCCCGCGTTGACGCCCACCCAGCGGAGCGGCTCGGGCTCCCACGGACGTGAGCGGTGGTCGACCCAGCACAACCCGGTGCGCTCGCTCTGGCTGCGGGTGATCAGCTCGGCGAGGGTCCGACCGGCCAGGTTCGACGCGGCGACTCCGTCACCCACGTAGCCGCCAGCCCAGGCGAGGCGTCGGGACCGGTCGAGGCCGACGGAGGGGTGCCAGTCGCGAGGAACCCCGAGCGCACCTCCCCAGCGGTGAGTGAAGGCCACCTCGGCGAGCGCCGGGACGAGCTCGCGAAGGGTGGCCTCGAGGGCGGCGTGTACCCGGGGCTCGGAGTCGAACTCGGGCCGCACGGCGGAGGCGAAGTGGTAGGGAGCGCCCCGACCGCCAAAGGCGATCCGCCCGTCCGCGGTCCGTTGGCCGTAGATGACGAGATGGCGGTGGTCCGCGAAGGTCTCCCGCCGCTCGAGCCCGACCTTGGCCAGTGTCTCGGCGTCGACCGGCTCGGTCGCCACCATGAGCGAGTACACGGGAGCGACGCGGCGCTTGCCGGCGAGGTCGGCCCCCGCGCCAGCGCTCGCGTAGCCCTCGGTCGCCACCACGGTCGTCTCGGAGCGGACACGGCCGAAGGCGGTGTCCAGGCGCCCGGGGGAGAGGCGCGTCACCTCGGTGCCCTCGTAGATGGTGACCCCGGAGCGCTCGACGGCTTCTGCGAGGCCCTGCACCAGGCGCCCGGGGTGGATGGCCGCGCAGTGGGGAGTGAACACCGCTCCGTCCACGCCCGTCGCGCGGAGCCGCTCCGCGGTCTGCGAAGCGCCCCACAGGGAGAGGTCCTCCTCGCCGATGCCAATCGCTCGCGCCTCGGCCACATCGGCGAGGGCACGGGCCCGCTGAGCCTCGCCTCGGACGAGGTCGATGCTGCCGCCCTTTTGGTAATGGCAGTCGATCCCCTCGCGCTCCGCGACCCGGCCGACCTCGTCGACGGCTTCTTGCAGTTGACGGCGCAGCGCTGTTGCCGCGGCGAGTCCGTAGCGGCGGGCGAGCGCGCCGTAGGAGGTGGCGAACAGCGCCGCGCACCAGCCGCCGTTGCGGCCCGAGGCGCCGAAGCCGGCGGTCTCTCGCTCGAGCACCGCCACGCGAAGCGAGGGATCGGCGCGGCGCAGGTAGTAGGCGGTCCACAGTCCGGTGTAGCCGGCGCCGACGACGGCCACGTCGACCTCGAGGTCGCCCGGGAGTGGCTGCCGTGCGACGAGGGGCGCGCCCAGGGTGTCGGACCACAGCGAGCGCACGGCGTTCGCGCCCGTGGGTTGCCTAGCGCTCAGAGCTGGCCCCACGCCTCCTCGAGCACGACCCGCAGGATTTGGGCGATCTCGTCGAACTGCTCCTGCTCGCAGATGAGCGGCGGCGCGAGCTGGATCACGGGGTCACCCCGGTCGTCGGCCCGACAGACGAGGCCCTCCTCGAACAGGCGCGGCGAGAGGAAGCCGCGCAGCAAGCGCTCGGACTCCTCATCGTCGAAGGTCTCCTTGGTCGTCTTGTCCTTCACGAGCTCGATGCCGTAGAAGTACCCGTCTCCGCGCACATCGCCCACGATCGGCAGGTCGGACAGCCCCTGCATCGCGGCGCGAAACGCTCCTTCGTTGCGCCGGACGTGCCCGCACAGGTCCTCGCGGTCGAACAGCTCGAGGTTGGCCAGTCCGACCGCGCAGGACACCGGATGGCCGGCGAAGGTGATTCCGTGCAGGAAGGTCCGCTCCCCGCTGAGGAAGGGCTCGACGAGGCGGTCGCTCGCGATCAGCACCCCGAGGGGGGAGTAGCCGCTCGTGAGACCCTTGGCCGAGGTGATCATGTCGGGCTGGAACCCGTAGCGGATCGCCCCGAAGTACTCGCCGAGTCGCCCCCATGCGCAGATGGTCTCGTCCGAGACGAGCAGCACGCCATGGCGGTCGCAGATCTCGCGCACTCGGGCGAAGTAGCCCGGTGGCGGGGTGAAGCAGCCGCCGCTGTTCTGCACCGGCTCGAGAAACACCGCAGCCACCGTCTCGGGGCCCTCCCGAACGATTGCCCGCTCGATCTCGTCGGCGGCCCAGATCCCGAAGGCCACCTCGTCGTCGCCGTGCTCGGGAGCCCGGTAGAAGTTGGTGTTCGGCGCCTTGATGGCGCCGGGCACGAGCGGCTCGAAAGGAGCGCGCAGCGAGGCGACGCCGGTGATCGAGAGTGCCCCCATGGTCGTCCCGTGGTAGGAGATGTCCCGGCTGACCACCTTGGTGCGAAGGGGCTCTCCGATCGCCTTGAAGTACTGGCGGGCGAGCTTCCAGGCGGACTCGACGGCCTCAGAGCCACCGGTCGTGAAGAAGATGCGGTTGAGGTCACCCGGCGCGAGTTCGGCGATCTTCTCGGCGAGCTCGATCCCGCGAGGGTGGGCGTAGCTCCACAGCGGGAAGTAGGCGAGCTCGGCGGCCTGCTTCGCGGCCGCCTCGGCGAGCTCGGAGCGGCCGTGGCCGACCTGCACGGTGAAGAGCCCCGAGAGCCCGTCGAGGTAGCGCTTGCCGTGCTCGTCGTAGACGTAGGCACCCTCCCCCCGCATGATGACCGGCACCTCGTGGTCGGGTCCGTAGGCGCCCATCCTCGTGAAGTGCATCCACAGATGGCGCCTGGCCGCCTCCTGCAGCGAGCTCGTGCCCGGCTCCGGAGCGCTGATCGGCGTCTCGTTCGTGCTCATCGTGTCCCCCACGTGTAGGTCTGTTTGGTCAGGTCCAAGTAGATGAAGATCTCGGCCTCGTAAACGCCCGGCAAGGAGCGGATCGTGGCGTTGAGCAGTTCGAGCAGGTGGGCGTCGTCCTCGCATACGAGCTCGACCAAAAGGTCGAAGCGACCGGCGCAGACGACGACGTAGTCGATCTCGGGGACCCCGGCGAGCTTCGCGGCGACCTCTCGAACGTCGCCGTTCGCCTTCACCCCGACCATCGCCTGGCGGGTGAAGCCCACGCGCTTGGGGTCGGTGACCGCGACGATCTCGACCACTCCGCTCTCGCGCAGGCGCTGCACACGCTGGCGCACGGCGGCCTCCGAGAGCCCGATCGCGTCCGCGATCGCGCTGTAGGAGCGGCGCCCGTCGCGCTGCAGCTCCTCGATGATCGCCCGGTTCGCCGCGTCAAGCCGTTCCACGCTCGCCTCCTCCCCCTACGGTGCGCCAAGTCCAGACCGCCAGTCAAGCGATTTCGTCGGTTTTGGGCCCTGCGACGACGATTTCGCTTGTCTGGAAAGGGCTTCTCTGTCAGCATGAGCAAAACCGGGCCTGCGCGGAACGCGGCTCGACGAGCGGTAGTCCGGTAGGGGAGTCCTCAGGGTCTCGCTGCCGGCCCGGAGCGGAGGCAGCCGTGGCGCAGTCAACATCGTCCAGTCGGGTTCGTCGCTTCGGCGGCTGCAGAACTTCGTCGGCGGCAGATGGGTCGACGCCCTGTCCGGGCGGACCGCCGAGATCGTCGACCCGAGCACGGGCGACGCATTCTCCCTCGCGCCGATCTCGGGGCCAGAAGACGTCGACGCCGCGTGCCGGTCCGCTGCGGAGGCGTTCCCGGGCTGGCGTGAGGCCACCCCCTCGGAGCGCAGCCTCGCCCTCTATCGGATCGCCGACGCCATCGAGGCCCGCGGGGAGGAGCTGTTCCGCCTCGAGGGCGAGAACACCGGAAAACCGCTCGCCCTGTCCCTGTCCGAAGAGCTCCCGCCGATGGTGGACCAGATCCGCTTCTTCGCGGGCGCCGCCCGGCTGCTCGAGGGACGGGCGGCGGCCGAGTACCTCGCTCGCCACACCTCCTATGTCCGGCGCGAACCGATCGGCGTGTGCGCCGCGGTGACGCCGTGGAACTACCCGCTGATGATGGCGGTCTGGAAGTTCGGGCCAGCGCTCGCGGCCGGCAACACGATGGTGCTGAAACCGTCCGACACGACGCCCGTCGCCACCTTGGCGATGGCCGAGCTGATGGCCGAGCACCTCCCGCCAGGCGTGTTCAACGTGATCTGCGGCGACCGGGACACCGGGCGGGCGCTCGTCTCCCACGACATCCCCGCCATGGTGTCGGTGACCGGGAGCGTGCGCGCCGGGATCGAGGTCGCGACCGCCGCGGCCGCCAGCCTGAAGCGAGTGCATCTCGAGCTCGGTGGCAAGGCGCCAGTCGTGGTCTTCGACGACGCCGACGTGGAGGCCGCTGCGGCAGGAATCGCCGGGGCGGGCTACTTCAACGCCGGGCAGGACTGCACCGCAGCGACCCGCGTGCTCGCAGGCCCCGGGGTGCACGATGCGTTCTTGGAGGCCCTCGTCGACCAGGCGCGCTCCACCACCGTTGGGGGGACCGACGTCCCGGACGCGGACTTCGGACCGCTCAACAACGAGAACCAGCTGGCGCGCGTCTCAGGATTTCTCGAGCGGCTCCCGGGACATGCCCGCGTGCTTGCTGGTGGCGGGCGAGTCGGCGAGCGCGGCTTCTGCTTCGCCCCGACGGTCGTGGCGGGCCTCCAGCAGTCCGACGAGATCATCCAGGACGAGGTGTTCGGCCCGGTGATCACCGTCCAGCGCTTCAGCGACGAAGACGAGGCGGTCGCCTGGGCAAACGGTGTGCGCTACGGGCTCGCCTCGAGCGTGTGGACCCGAGATCACGGCCGGGCGATGCGGGTGTCGAAGGCGCTCGACTTCGGCGCCGTATGGGTGAACACCCACATCCCGATCGTCGCCGAGATGCCGCACGGTGGCTTCAAGGCTTCCGGCTACGGCAAGGACCTGTCGATCTACGGGTTCGAGGACTACACCCGCGTCAAGCACGTGATGCACGCGCTCGACGTCTGATCGTTTCCGGGTCGTCCCGGCGGGTAACCGACGCTCAGCGCGATTCGGGCGGGCCGCCCACCGCCACGGGAACGCCGCTGTCCTCGGGGACGAGCGTCTCGGTGGCGCGATTGAGCGTCTCGCCGCGAAAGAACGGCCGCAGGTTGGGCAGAAGGATGAGGAAAAGCACCAGTCCGACCACAAAGCTCGCGAGCACGATGAGGAAGACGCCACCGACGTCGAGGCCGGAGGAGATCTTCCAGTGCGTGTACCCGAAGCCCGGGCTCCAGTCGAGGCGCAGGCTCCACGCCATGATGGCGAACAAGATGATGCCTCCCGTTAGCGGGAGGATTCCCTGCATCCACAGGTTCCTGGCGCTCGAACGCAGGTTCTTGCGGTAGTACCAGAAGCACGCAAAGCCAGCGAAGCCGTAGTAGAAGGCGATCCAGATGCCGATGGCGGTCACCGAGTCGGCGATCACGCTCCCGGCGGAGATGTAGTTCAACACGACGTACAGGCCGATGGACACGGCGCCCATCACGAGGGTCGACACCGTCGGGGTGAGAAAGCGCCGGTGCATCTTGGCGAAGGGCGGCGGGAGCGCGCCGTAGGAGGCCATCGACAAGGTGGTGCGTGCAGTCGGAAGGATCGTGGTCTGGGTCGACGCTGCCGCGGAGGACAGCACCATCAGCAAGAGCAGGTGCGCGAGCACGTTGCCGAAGCCGGAGGTGCCGAAGACGGCGTGGCCGAGGGGGGACAGGACGTCGTTGATGTTGGCCGAGTTGCCGAGACCGACGCCCTTGGTTCCCAGTCCGGCGAAGGACTGGATGGAGATGATGACGAGCGCATAGGTGGCGAGCAGCACGAGCGTGGAGAGCACCGCCGCGCGCCCGGGCGTACGCTCCTTGTCGGCAGTCTCCTCGTTGACTGAGACGGCCGTGTCCCATCCCCAATAGATGAACAACATGAGCAGGAGCCCCTGGACGAAGGTGGAGAACGAGGCAACGTCGAAGGGGTTGAACCAGGAAGCGCTCGGGACGAGGTGTCCGAGGGGGGCGGTGCCGTTGCCGACCTTGACGAGGGCGACGACCGAGAGGACGAGGAGCATCGTCAGCTCGATGCCGAGCAGGGCCTTTTGGATGTTGGCGGACAGCTCGATGCCCCGGTAACAGATGTAGGTCATCGTGACGATCCATGCGATCCCGACGAGCAGCACCCAGCCGCTGCTCGGGTTGTTCCCGATCGAGTGGTTGTTGAACAGCAAAAACAGGTACTGGCCGGCGATCTGGGCAAGGCTTGCCATCACGAGCACGTCGGCGGCGACGATCGCCCAGCCGTTCCACCACCCCGTCTTCGGGCCGAAGGCCCGGGTGGTCCAGGTGAAGGTGGTCCCGCAGTCGGGGTCGGCGCGGTTCAGCTCTTTGTAGCCAAAGGAGACGAGCAGGATGGGCACGAAGGCGAGGATCGCCACGATCGGGGTCTGCAGGCCCACCCCGGCGATGACGAAGCCGACCGTTGCGGCCAGGCTGTAGGCCGGGGCGGTGGAGGCGACCCCGACCACCACGCTCGAGACCAGGCCGAGCGCCCCGCTTTTGAGGCCCTTCTCGCGGCGAACCTCGATGGGGCCGTCCCCGGCCGCCCGGACGGGGGTGCGCTCGCCAACCTCCATGTGTTCCTCCCTGAGCCAGCTGCGAAGTGCACAAGCATGCTCGATCGGGTGGTCCAATTCCATAGCTGGCCCATGAACGGGCGACGAATGGACGCGCGGTTTTGACCACGAGCGACGGATTCCGAAGGTTGGGCATGGACCTCGGTGCAGAGGCACAGCGGGCGCTCGCCGGCACGAGAAACCTGGCGCTGTGGCTCGACGACCCGACCGCCCCGCCGCATCGCCCCGCCCTCGAGGCGGACCTGGAGGTGGATCTGGCCGTCGTCGGCGGGGGCCTGACCGGGCTGTGGACGGCCTTTCGCGCCCTCGAGGACGCCCCGGGCCGCAAGGTGGCCCTCCTCGAGGGCGGCCGGCTCACCCACGCGGCGAGCGGCCGAAACGGCGGGTTCGTCGAGGCCAGCCTCACCCACGGTCTCGCCAACGGTGCCGCACACTTTCCCGACGAGATCCACGTCCTCGAACGGCTCGGGCTCGAGAACCTGGCCGGGCTTGCCTCGAGCGTGGCAGCCGAAGGCATCGAGTGCGACCTCGAAGCGCACGCCACGCTCTCCTGTGCGACCGCGCCCTGGCAGCTCGAGGGCCTGGTCGAGGAGGCGAACCTCGCTCGCGCCCACGGCCACGACGTCGAGCTGCTCGATGGCCCGCAGGTTCGCGCCCTTGTGGATTCGCGCACCTACCTCGGAGCCCTCCGCACCGTCGGGCGCAGCTACCTCGTCAACCCCGCCCGACTGGCCTGGGGGCTCGCAGCGAGCATCGAGCGTCGCGGTGGGCAGGTGTTCGAGTCGAGCTCTGTGACCAAGCTCGGCGAGGAGCGGGGCCGCCTTCGGCTCACCACCTCGCGCGGGGTGGTGGGGGCCGAGCGCGTGGTGCTCGCCACGAGCGCCTTCCGCCCGCTCATCGGCGGCGTGCGCTCACGGGTGCTTCCGGTGTGGGACTACGTGCTCGCCACCGAGCCGCTGTCCTTCGAGCGCCTCGCTTCCATCGGCTGGGCGGGGCGCGAGGGGATCTCGGACGCCGGCAACCGCTTCCACTACTACCGGCTCACCGCTGACGGCCGCCTCGTCTTTGGCGGCTTCGACGCCGTCTACCACTACGGCAACGGCATTCGCGAGGAGCTCGCCGAGCGCCCGGCGACGTTCGCGCTGCTCGCCGAGCACTGCCTGGCGACCTTCCCCCAGCTGCAAGGGGTCCGCTTCACCCACGCCTGGGGTGGTGCGATCGACACGTGCTCGCGCTTTTGCGCCTTCTTCCGCACCGGCTTCGGCGGCCGGGTGGCCTCGGCCGCCGGCTTCACCGGCCTCGGGCTCGGGGCGTCCCGCTTCGCCGCCGGCACGCTGCTCGACCTCGTGGACAACAGGGCGAGCGCGGCGACAGAGCTCGACCTCGTTCGGCGCCAGCCGATCGCCTTTCCCCCGGAGCCGCTGCGCTCCGCCGTCGGTCAGCTGACGAGGTGGTCGCTCGCGCGCGCGGACGAGCACGACGGCCGGCGGAACCTGTGGCTGAAGACGCTCGACGCGGCAGGCCTCGGTTTCGACTCCTGAGCCGGACTTCGACTGGGGCATCGGTCCTCTTGGGTCGACGCACGCTACTTC
>JAODBN010000077.1 GCA_025463965.1 Acidimicrobiaceae bacterium | reverse complement strand
CCGCGAGCCACGCCGACGAAGTTAGTTGGGTCTTCGAGGGAGTGGAGGAAGAGATAATTGGCGACTACGGGTTGATCATGGGGGGCGCGGTCGGAGACGAGGTGGATCGTGTCGACTACGAGCTCGGCACGCCACACGAAACCGTCGTGCTGGCATCGTCGGGCCCGCTGTCGGATTACTACGGCGTTGCGTTAGAGGATCGCATGCCCCTTCGCGGCGCACGCGAGCCGGGCACTGCCCGTGCAGATATGACGCTCCTAACGTCCTCGAGCGGTGGTGCCATCTTCTCAGTCGGATCGATATCCTGGAGCGGCTCGCTTTCCCATAACGGCTATGAGAACGGGGTCGAACGAATCACCTGGAACGTCCTCTCGCGATTCATCGCACCTGGTGACCCGGCGTTGCCGGCTAGCCGAGCTGGGATCGGTGAGAGTGTTATGGCACCCAGCGAGCCCGATCGCCGATGAGCGCGGACGGAGCCGAACTCAGCGGACGTGGCGCGATCGTTACGGGCGGGTCGAAGGGGCTCGGAGGCGCGATCTGCCGGGAACTCGGGTTGGCCGGCATGTCGATTGGGATCCTGGACATTGATCGGGCAGCGGCCGCCCGGATGAAGGCGGAGTTGGAGGAATTAGGCGTGATAGCGACGATCGCTATTGCGGATGTCTCTGACAGCGCTGCGGTGAACCGTTCGGTCGGGGATCTGGCGAGCGAGCTGGGCGCACTCGATGTTCTTGTCAACAACGCCGGCATCAGCAGGATCGGACCCTTCGTAAACGACCTAAGTGACGAAGATTGGGAGCAGTCTCTTGGCGTCCTGCAAAGCGGAGTGTTCTACTGCACGCGAGCTGCGGCCCGGATAATGTTGCCGCGCCAGGCGGGAAATATTGTCAACATTGCCTCCATTCGCGCATTTTCGCCGATGCCCGGTCGGATGATGTATGCGCCGGCTAAGGCTGCGGTGGTCATGATGACCAAGATTGCTGCCGGAGAGTTGGGGCCATCCGGAATCCGCGTCAACGCGGTGGCGCCGGGTTTCATTCGAACTGAGATGCACGAGACCGATGTAGCTCGCGCTGTGATTGACGAGTCTCACTACTTATCTACCATTCCCGTGCGCCGATTCGGGGCTCCCGCCGAGGTCGCCTCAGTGGTGCGTTTCCTTTGTACAGACGCTGCGAGCTACATCAACGGTGCCTGCATCACGGTAGATGGGGGACTGACGACGATTCCGTCTGGGTAAATGGGCGAGTACCTGCCACGGGAGCAATCGTCGCGGAGCGCGCCTGGCCGGAGCGGTGCCGCTCCAGAACGGAGGTCGGCCATGGAATACGGCCAGGTCACAACGTCGCGCCGGTCAATAGGTTCGTGACGGGACCCGCCCGGGGAAAATAAGCGAGGAATGCGACTACCCCGACGACCCGCCTCCGATGCCACCGCACACTTCACCTTCACCCGCCTGGCTGCGGTACTGGCCGCTGCAGCGATTCTCGCGCTCGGGATGGTCCTACTCGTGCGCAACAACGCTTTCGCCCCCGGCACCAGTCACCCTCCGTCCTCCAGTCACCCTCCGTCCTCCAGCCCGCCTCCGTCCTCCAGCCCGCCTCCGTCCCACCCACCATCCTCCAGCCCGCCGACGATCTCTAGCGGCCGGATTCCGGTCGACACCGCCGCTCGAGCGCCCAAGCGCACCCGGGCCCAGGTGGCCACGAAGCGACCGGTCGATGCCAGGGTCACGATCGGAGAGTGGTCACGTAGTTACCTTCTCTACCTCGGTGAGCCCGCCGCCAGGGCGAGCGACCCAAGGCTCCAGTTCCTCGAGCGCTGGGCCGCGCACGAGGGCACCTTCGAGCTCGGGAACAGCCACAATCCGCTCGACACCGAGATGGGCGCCCTGGGTGCCCATCTGTGGAATCCCCAAGGTGTCCGGGCCTACGACACCCGCGAGCAGGGCTTCCGAGCCACTCGCCAGACCATGGGGCTCAGCTGGAACCGTCCAATCCTTCGCGCCCTGCAGGATCGAAAGGCCACGACCGCCAGCCTTGCCCGCGCCCTAGCCGAATCCAACTGGACCGGCTACGGCCAACGGTCCTGGGCAGAGCTGAACTACGCCAGCCGGGTCTCGGGCGAGCCCGTCACCGACTTCGGGCTGAAGCTGCCCTCCGTATCGATCCTCGGCCGAGTCGTCGATCCGCTCGGGCGGCCTGTCAGCGAGGTGTGCGTGGCCGCCCTGCCCCGCAAGGGCCCCGGCACGGGCCAGCTCACCTCGGCGAGTGGCACGTTCGGCTTCCCGAAGCTTGCCCGGGCCGCCTACCGACTGCGGATCACCGACTGCCGCCACGATGCCCACGAGGCCACCACCGTCTACTACGACACGAAGGCCGCCCGGACCTTCACGACGCGTGACCGCGCCCGGGCGACGGTGTTCAGCTCGTCCTGCTCTCCGACCTCGCGCTGTCCCGACGAAACCTTCGATCTCTCGAAGGCGCCCCACTTCGGGACGATCACTCCACTCGTCACCTGGGCGCCGCCGGCCGCCATCACTTTTGGGACCCGCCTCAGTCGGAGGGAGCTCGACGCGCGCTCGAGCCTGCAGGGCACCTTCACCTACACCCCGAGGCCAGGGACCGTTCTCGCCGCCGGCGAGCACATCCTTCGGGTGACCATCCGACCCGAGCCGATCCCGGGCCTGAAGGTCACCACCGCTACGGCTCATCTCGTCGTCAAGCGGGCGCTTCCCCCGCTGACCTGGCCGGTGCCTGCACCGATTCCCTATGGTACGGCGCTCTCCGCAGCACAGCTCGACGCCCGTGCCGCCGTCCCGGGCAGCTACACCTACTCGCCCAAGCTCGGAGCGGTGCTGCCCCGGGGCCGCCAGAACCTGCACGTCGTATTCCGCCCTCGCAACGCCCCCGAGTACGCCATCGCGACCGCTGAGGTGACCTTGATGGTGACCGGCCTCGACCCGAACATCACCCGGGCGCGCCGAGTCCGATGAGTCAGCGAGGGAGTAGCAACGGCAGGTCATGGGGAGGCCGGCTAGCGCTGCGGTCGCCGGTCAGTTCACGGCGAGCATCATCTTGTCACCCGCCTGACCGCTTTCGCCGAGCTAGTGTGCCTTGGCGGCCTCCTCGATTGGGAACGTCCGAGCAACGCGCACTGCGAGGGTGCCCTCGCCGGCGAGAGTCGCGATCGCCTCCAAGTCGGCGTGATCGGGTTCGACGATGATGCCAGTCACGCGGACCCGGTCGCCCGCCGCATCTCGAATTGTCGCGAGCGTCGTCCTTTCTTATTTTCGATGGTCGAACGCCGCGCGACGCTCGCTGGCGAGGCGTCGAGCGGCGCAGGAGCATGGACGTACACAGGCGCTGGCAACTCCGTGCTCTCATCATCTTCCTGCCTTGCTCGCGCGGCTAGTGGTCCCGCGCGTTAGTTCGTCGGTGTATCCGGAAGCCATGCGGATGGGTCGTTGAGGTAGAGGCCGCAGGCACAGTCGAGGGCCTCTTCGGCGCTTCCCGCGGTCACACCGCTTGGGAGGA
>JAODBN010000034.1 GCA_025463965.1 Acidimicrobiaceae bacterium | reverse complement strand
CCGTCCTCGACGCCCGCCGGCGCCTCCAGCGCCTCGCCCGCGGGTGGCGCGCCCACCGCAGCGCCGGGCGACGGTGGCTGCCCGTTCCAGTGGCGCTGCCCCGAGGCGATGGAACGCTGCGCCGAGGACCCGGCGCCCCGCCCGGTCGGCGACCGCCTCGTCCGCTGCCACCTCTACCCCGAGCCCGGAGCGCCTGATGTCTAGCCCGCGGCGCGTGCTTGCGATCGCGCCGGCGTCGTTCGGCCCGGCGGCAGACGAGTTCCTGGAGGCCTTCCGCGCGACGGCTGGGCTACCCGAGCTCGACAGCGCCGTGGTGGCCGCGCCGGGCGAGGCGCGCGACGCGCTCGACGAGCTCGGCCCGGGCTCGGTGGTGGTCGGCAGCCTGAGCAGCGACCTCGGCGTGGAGCTGGCAGGGCTCGCCGCGGCCAGCGGTCTCGTCCACCTCGAGATCGGCGCGCTTGCCGACGCGGCGGTCGGTCCCGCGTCGCTCCGGGTGACCGGTGGCGCGTCCGACACCGCGGCCGCGGCGCTGCGCGCTCTCGGCGGGCGACCCTTCCGGCCGGTCGCCGAGCGCTCGGCGTTCGCCGACGCGCTGCTCGTCGAGCTCGCCGGCGCTGGTGCCGACATCGAGGCGGTCGTGCCGATCGAGGCGGCATGCGACGACACCGACGCGGCGCTCGGGACTCCTCTCCCTGGCGAGGTGGTGCTCGCCATCGCACGGCCTCCGTGGCCGGAGGCGCTGTGCGCGGCGCTCGGCTCCAGCCGACATGCGGGCACGACGCTCGTCGGGCTCGGTTCGTTCGGTCGGCCCGAGGTCGATCGGGCCGCGCAGGACGCCGGGCTTACGCTCCGCTTCGTCGACGTGCTCCCCGCGAACCTGCTACGGCCGGAGGAGCTCGAGGCCGGCGTGGCGGCAGCGCTCGCCGACTACCTGCCGCACCGTGGCACCGTCTACGGCGATCTCGGCTGGGCGGCCGGGCTGTTCGTGAGGCGCGCGCTCCTCGCCGGGCCGCTCGAGCGCGCCTCGCTTGTCGGCCTCGAACTGTCGAGCGCGGAGACGGGCTTCGGCCACGGGGTGGCCTTCGACGCGCGCGGGCACAACCGGCTCGCGACGAAGGCCCTCCTCGCCTGGGAGGACGGTCGGCTCGTCTCCGCCCGGCCGTTGACGGGTCTCGCGCCGTACGCCGCCACCCGGCGGGGGAAGGTGATGCCATGATTATCGCGGACGTGCATCTCGTCACCGGACCGGTGGCCGGTCCGGTGAGCCTCGAGCTGGCCGGCGACCGGATCACTGCCGTCCACCGGAAGGTGCCTCGCGACCGGGGGGACGTGCTGGACGGCGAGGGGCGGTTCGCGATGCCCGGGCTCGTGAACGCCCACGACCACCTGGCCTTGAAGGGGCTGCTCCTCGACCGAGAGCGGAGCGACTACTACGAGATCTACCGACGCCCCGCGGAGGAGCAGGTGCTCGACTGCGCCCGCGGCGCGTTGACGAGCCTCGCCGCCGGGATCACGACGGTGCGCGACGCGGGGGCGGCCTTCTTCGCGAGCACCGTGGTGCGCGACGCCATCCGCGCCGGACGCCTCCCCGGACCGGACGTACGGACCTGCGGGCTGGTGCTGTCGGTGCCATTCGAGGGTGAGGGCGTGAAGGCCGCCGGGATGACGGTCGACGCTGCCGGCTCGGAGGGGGTGCGTGCGGTGGTCGCCGACCTCGTCGCACGCGGGGTGGACTGGATCAAGCTGAAGGGCCACCGGCGCGACTTCGCCGACGCCGAGCGCACCGAGCTGTTCAGCCCCGAGGAGATCGCGCTAGCGGGGGCCGAGGCGCACCGGCACGGTCGGCGCTTCGCCGTTCACGCCTGGCACAACGAGATCGTCGAGGCGGCGCTCGCCGCCCGAGTAGCGGACTCGATCGAGCACGGCAACGTCCTTGGCGACCGCCCGGACCTGCTTGCCGAGATGGCTGCACAGGGCGTGATCTATGTACCCAACCTCGTCAGCTGGGCGCCGACGCGCGCGGGGCGTCCCGCGTCGAACGAGCGCGCCGGCATCGCGCTCGAGCGGGTGTGGGACGCGGTGTCCGCGGCCATCGCCGCTGGCGTCCGGCTCGCCGCGGGGACCGACCTCTACACCGAGCACCTGCACGAGGAGGTCGCGGCGTACCGCGAGCTCGGGCTGACGCCCGAGGGCGCGCTCGGCGCGGTGACCGCGAACGGAGCCGCGTTGCTCGGTCTCGAGGGCGAGATCGGAGCCGTCGCTCCGGGCCATCGCGCCGACGTCCTGCTGCTCGACGCCGACCCGCGCGACGACCTCGCGGCGATGAGCCGGCCGCACACGGTGGTGCTTCGGGGCCACCCTCTCGACGGAGACCAGCTGCGCGCGCTCGTCGCCGAGATCCCTGCGCCGGCCGCTGCCGCGGCGAGCGCGACGACGCCGGCCGGGGTACCCGGACCGGGAAAGGAGCAACATTCGTGACCAGCAACGGCCCGCCGCCAGCCAGAGACCTTGCCACGCTCGAGGCGACCTGGACCCGGCTTGCGACTATCGCTAACGAGTGCTGGGTCGCCACCTACCGCTCGGCGTACTCGACGATCATCAGTGAGGCGCTCGACATCGGCTGCGAGCTGCTCGACGCGAGGGGCGGCTCGCTCGCCCACGGCGCGCGCAGCATCCCGGTGTTCAACATGATCATGCCCGGCACGGTGCGGGCGGTGCTCGCGAAGTACGGCGAGACGATCGAGGACGGCGACGTCTTCATCACGAACGACCCGTGGCTGTGCGCCGGACACCTGCCGGACATCGCCGTCGTGACGCCGGTGTTCCGCGAGGGCCGGCTCGTGGCGTTCGTCGCCAACGTCGCGAACGTGAGCGACATCGGGGGGAACCTCAACCGCCCGGCCAACCAGGAGCTGTTCGACGAGGGCCTGCAGATCCCCGTGCTCCCGCTCTGCCGGCGGGGAGAGCGGGTAGAGCCGCTATGGGAGATGATCCTCGCCAACGTGCGCACGCCGGAGGAGGTCGAAGGCGACCTCGAGGCGATGATGTCCGGCAACGCGCTCGGCGCGCGGCGGATCGTCGAGCTCATGGACGAGTCGGGCCTCGCCGGCTTCGACGCCATCTCCGACGAGATCTGCGCCTTCTCCGAGGCCGCGATGCGTCAGGCCATCGAGGCGCTCCCCGACGGGACCTCGGGCTCGCAGTGGACGGCGGACGGGCTCGACACCCCGCTGCTGCTCCGCTGCGAGGTGGAGGTGCGCGGCTCCGACATCTCGGTGACGTTCCCGGACGCGCCGCGCCAGGTCGACCGGGGGGCCTTCAACTGCACCCTCAACTACACGCAAGCGCACACCAACTACGCGCTCAAGTGCCTCCTCGCGCCGGCAGTCCCGACGAACGCCGGGTGCTTCCGCCCGATCGAGGTGTCCGCTGACGAGGGGACGGTGTTCAACTGCCGCCGCCCTGCCGCGGTGGATATGCGCACTCGCATCGGCTGGCAGGTCCACCCGCTGGTGTTCTCCGCACTCGCCAAGTTCCTCCCCGAGGGCGTGCCTGCCGGCTGCGGCCAGCCATCGCTCATCTCGATGGACGGGACGTGGGCCGACGGGCGCCGCTTCCAGGAGCACCTCATCCTCGGCGCGGGAATGGGCGCGTGGGCGGGCGGTGCGGGCGAGAGCAACTCGACGTACCCGAGCAGCGCCGCGGCCGGATCGATCGAGATCCTCGAGCTCCGCAGCCCCGTGCTCGTCGAGCGGCGCGCGAGGATCGCCGGCTCGGGTGGCGCGGGTCGGTACCCCGGCGGTGAGGGCGAGGAGGTGGCAGTGTCGCTGCGACCGGACGAAGGTCGCACCATGCGCGTCGTGACCGCGCTCGAGCGCATGTCGACGGCGCCGTATGGGCTGGCCGGCGGGGCGGAGGGCGCGCGCAGCGCACTCGTTCGCGAGGGCCCTGGAGGGCTCCGGTCCACGAAGGACCGGGTGATCGAGCTGGAGGTGGGTGAGGGCGTGACGGTGCAGACGGCCGGCGGCGGCGGCTACGGGGAGGTGGCGTCGTGAGCCTCAACCTGCCGGAAGAGGAGCGCGAGCTGCTTCGCACGGTCGCTCGCTTCGTGGACAGCGCGGTGGTGCCCGTGGCGAGCGAGCTCGAGCACGCCAACACCTATCCCGACGAGCTGATCGAGCAGATGAAGAAGCTCGGTCTCTTCGGCCTGCTCGTCCCCGAGCCGTACGGCGACGGGCGGGTCTCGACGGTCTGCTTCGCGCTCGTCACCGAGGAGCTCGCACGTGGCTGGATGAGCCTCGCCGGCGCGCTCGGCAGCCACTCGGTCGTCTGCCGGCAGTTGCTCGACTTCGGGACACAGGCCCAGTGCGAGCGCTACCTGCCGCGGCTCGCGACCGGCGAGCTGCGCGCCGCGATGGCGCTCACCGAGCCGGCAGGTGGGTCGGACCTGAAGGCCATCACGACGACGGCCCGCCGTGACGGCGATGGGTGGGTCGTCAACGGGACGAAGACGTGGATCACCGGCGCCCGCCGAGCCGGCCTGATCGGGCTGCTGTGCAAGACGGACCCCGCGGCGGACCCTCCGCATCGCGGCATCTCGATCCTGCTCGCGGAGCCCGGGCCGGGCCTCGAGGTGTCGAAGGATCTCCCGAAGCTCGGCTACAAAGGGATCGAGTCGTGCGAGCTCAGCTTCGACGACTATCGCGCCCCGCTCGAGGCGATCCTCGGGGAGACGCCCGGCGTCGGCTTCCGCCAGATGATGTCCGGCTTGGAGATCGGCCGCATCCAGGTCGCCGCTCGCTCGGTGGGCGTCGCCCGGGCCGCGTTCGAGGCGGCACGCGTCTACGCGAACGAGCGGCGAGCCTTCGGACAGCCGATCTGGCGCCACGAAGCCGTCGGCAACATGCTTGCAGACATGGGCACCCGGCTACACGCGAGCCGGCTGCTCGTGCTCGACGCGGCCGAGCGGCTCGACGAGGGAAGGCGCTGCGACTTGGAGGCGGGCATGGCGAAGCTGTTCGCGTCGGAGTCGTGCATGCAGATAGCGCTCGACGCGATGCGGATCCACGGCAGCTACGGCTACTCGACGGAGCTTCCCGTCGAGCGCTACTTCCGCGACGCTCCGCTCATGATCATCGGGGAGGGGACGAACGAGATTCAGCGCAACGTGATCGCCCGGCGGCTCGCCGAGGCAGAGCACGAGCCGCTGGCCCCGCGCTACGCGTACCCGCCGTCCTGACTGGGCCGGCGGTGTTGCCGTCGGTGTCACCGCCGTCGTGCAGCGAGGCGCGTTTGTCCTTGATACGAGAGGGCCGGACAGTAAGGTGACCGTGCCGAGGCGAGAAAGACGAGGGGCGCGTGAGCGACGACGGGGGGCTGGTTGCAGCGAGGCTTCCCGCGAGGGCACGCCTGAGCGAGGACGCCACCCGGCTGCTGCGAGCCGCGGTGGTGAGCGGCTCGTACCCGGACGGTCACCGGATGGCCGTCGACGAGCTTGCCCGCCAGCTAGGGGTGAGCACGATGCCGGTCCGGGAAGCCCTCGTGGCACTGGCCAACGAGGGCCTGCTCGAGGTGCTGCCGCGGCGCGGCTACCGCGTCGAGAACATGAGCCGTCAGGACATCGAGGACGTGTTCGCTGTGCACAGCACGGTGGCCGGGATGCTCGCGGCCCGAGCGGCGGAGGTCATCGACGCGGAGACGTTGGAGACGCTGCGCGCCCTCCAGGCCGACGTGGAGGCGGTCGCGGCCGAGCGGAAGCCGGCGATCGGGCGCGAGGCGCGGATCGAGCAGCTGAACTTCGATTTCCACCGCACGATCAACCGGGTCCCCGACGCGCGGCGTCTCCGGTGGTTCCTACGCACGACGACGAAGTTCGTCCCACGGCGGTACTACGAGCTGATCCCCGCGTGGGTCCCCGCGACGATGGACGACCACCCGCTCATCCTCGACGCGCTCGAGCGCCACGACGCCGAGGAGGCGAGGCGGCTGATGATCGAGCACGTGGAGAAGGCGGGCGCGCTCGTGCTAGCGCAGGTGGACGAGAACGGCCGCTTTCAGCCCGCGACGGGGACGCGCCGCTCCGGTCGCTGACGGCCGGGCTACTCGTCGAAGACCGCGGCGACCGCGCCGAGCGCCTTGCCGGCAAAGACGATCGTGGTGAGCTCGATGGCCGCGAGCACCTGCTCCTCGGTGGCCCCGAGGGCGATTGCCTTTTGGGCGTGGCCACGGACCACCTCGGGCTTGGTGCCCACCGCGAGGTCGAGCGCCATCACCATGAGCTCGCGGACGCTCGCCTCGAGCGGCGAGTCCTCGGACATCGCCGAGGTGAAGAGCCGGTCGTAGCCCTCGAGGAAGTCGGGGTGGCGCGCGGCGAGCAGCCGGTGCATCGGCATCGTGTACCCGCGGTGCGCCTGGATGCGCTCCAGCAGTCGCTTGCCCTGGTCGTCGTGGTCCTGCTCGTCCATTGCGGCTCCATTCTGCGGTCGCCCGGTTGTTGGTACGGATGATATTTGATCAGAAAATCCTAGAGGAGGGCCATGTTGAACCCGGTCGTGTACATGACGAGCGTCCAGGTGGAGCCAGAAGAGGACGCCGGATGGAACGAGTTCTACGACGACTGGGTGCGGGTCTTCACGACGCAGGTCCCGGGGACTGTGCGCGGCTCGCGCTGGGCCGTCGAGGACGGCCGGCTCGGCGGGCACGAGGTGCTTCCCGGCGCTCGCCCCTGCTATCTCGCCTTCGAGGAGTACCGCCGGGTGGACGAGTTCATCCTCTCCCGGTCGTGGCGCAAGGAGTCCCACTGGGAGCCCCGGGTGGCCTCGTTCGGCCCGTGGTTCCGACACCTCAGTGACTATGCCACCTTGAACCTCCAGTCCATCTCTTCGCGCATCGATGCCCCCGACCGCGGGGGCGACCTGGCGACGCGGGTGCTCTGCCGGCTGTGGACGGTCGACCCGGTTGCGCTTGAGGAGTTCGAGCGCTGGCGCGCCGCCACGGTAGAGCCCCTCGTGGAACGCTCGGCGCCGGTGCTCGCAGCGCACCGCTACGTCGCGCTGCTCGCGCAGCTGCACCGCCACGGCGGCGAGCAGGGGGAGCTCGTCATCCCGCAGCGGCATCACTTCGAGGAGGGCGGCCGGCTCTGCTATGTCGACGTCTACGAGCTCGGGGAAGGCGGCATCGACCCCGGTCTACTCGACGCGCTGCAGACGGCGACCGACGAGTGGTCAGAGGTGGTTGCCGACCGCCAGGATGTCCTCGCGAAGCGCCTCCTGCTCGTCGAGCGCGACGGTACGGCGTCGGCGAGCAGCTGAGTGCCGGGCAGCGTCGTTCCCGGCGGGACACGGACTCCGATCGGCAGACTCGCAGGTACGCTCTCGAGGCTCTCCGCTGCTCAGCTCGGCGCGGTCGCGATCCGCGAGGCGCTCCGCCGAGCTCCAGCGTCAATCCATAGAGCTGCAGGGCTGCAAGGGCGGCGCCCGAGAGGGAGAACGTCAGCGGTCGGCATCTGATCGTCAGACCGCCTCGCGGACTCGGGATCAAGAGGTCCGGGGTTTACTCCCTGCAGACTTGTAGTCCCACAGAGCTTCAAGATGATTGACGCCAGCCTGGGCATTGCTCGATTGCACCGTCACAGCGCTCTGCCCTCGATGAGATCCCACGTTGCGCCCACGATGGTGTCGACGTCGATGCCAAAGTGGCGATACAGATCGCCGACGTCACCGACCTGTCCGAAATCGCTCACCCCGAGAGACGCGATTGGGGCACCATGGATGGCCGCGAGGAACGACAGCGTGTGAGGATGGCCGTCGAGAACCGCCACGATCGGCGCGGCCCGAGAAGGTGGAAACAAACTGTCGAGAATGCGATCGTCGCCGTCACCTAGCCCCTGGCGCGCCTGGAGCGCACGGAATACCAGATCTGCGG
>JAODBN010000022.1 GCA_025463965.1 Acidimicrobiaceae bacterium | reverse complement strand
GGTCGCTGCGGTGATCGAGCGGGCCCCTTCCAGCACGAGCGCATGACCAGCGGGCCGTTCGGAGGCGTTGGAGGCACTCGCGATCAGAGCGCCCGCTCCGGCCGCAAGGAGGCCCGCCGAGGCGAGGGCGGACATGGCACGGCGAGGCAGAAGGTTATGGGTGCGCGACATTTCCCTCTCGGGTGGTCGGGGATCGCGAGCGAGCTCAAGCGATGACTTGCAGGCATAGTACGGACCACCCGTGGGTAAAGCAACCCGCCCGAGGGAGTCGGTCGCGTGACGATACGGCATCTACCAGGGAAATCACGGACCGATCGGGCACCTTGCGGCACGTGCCGCCACAACCAGTGCCCGTGATCCCACTTCGCGTGATCATTGCCCGAGCGGCCGTTTCCGCCGCCGCCCCCCGCCGTGCTAGCAAGGCGCTCCATGGCAAAGGCAAACGAGCGCGGGGTCACTCCCCAGAGCGAGGACTTCTCGGCCTGGTACAACGAGGTCGTCCTACGAGCCGAGCTGGCCGACCGCGGGCCCGTCCGGGGGACCATGGTGATCCGGCCGTACGGCTACCGCATCTGGGAGCTGATCCAGGGAGCGCTCGACGCCCGGATCAAGGCCACCGGCCACGAGAACGCGTACGTCCCGCTGTTCATCCCCGAGAGCCATCTGCGCCGGGAAGCAGAGCACGTCGAGGGCTTTGCTCCCGAGCTCGCTGTGGTGACCCACGCCGGTGGGGAGAAGCTCGAAGAGCCCCTCGTGGTCCGCCCGACATCCGAGACGGTCATCGGCGAGATGTTCGCCCGCTGGATCAGCTCGTATCGTGACCTTCCGCTCCTCATCAACCAGTGGGCGAACGTCGTGCGCTGGGAGCTGCGGCCTCGCCTGTTCCTGCGCACGACCGAGTTCCTCTGGCAGGAGGGTCACACCGCGCACGCCACCGAGGAGGAGGCCCGCGCCGAGACGGCGATCGCCCTGGGCTTTTACGAGGAGGTCGCCCGAGACCTGGCAGCGATCCCGGTGGTCGCCGGCGAGAAGACCGCGTCGGAGCGCTTTGCCGGGGCGGTGAGCACGTTGACCCTGGAGGCCCTCGTGCGGGACGGGAGGGCGCTGCAGGCCGCGACCTCGCACTTTCTCGGCACGAACTTCGCCCGCGCTTTCGACATGACCTTTGCCAATGCGGAGGGCGCCCTCGAGTACTGCAACACGACCTCTTGGGGCCTGAGCACCCGGATGGTCGGTGGGGTGATCATGACCCATGGCGACGATCGCGGGTTGATCCTCCCGCCGCGCCTGGCCCCGTACCAGGTCGTCGTCGTCCCGATCGGTCGCGATGCCGACCTACCCCCCGTCCTGGAAGCCGCTCGCGAGCTGGCTGCGGGGCTCATTGCTCTGGGCGTTCGAGTTCGCGTCGACGATCGTCCGCAGCTGTCTCCAGGCTTCAAGTTCAACGAGTGGGAGCTACGCGGCGTCCCCGTCCGGATCGAGCTCGGCCCGCGCGACCTGGCGGCCGGGGTCGTCACCATCGCCGAGCGCCTCGCCGAAGGAAAAGAGCAGCGGCCGCTCGCCGACGCCGTCGCCGAGATGCCCGAGCGCCTCACCGCCTTCCAGGCGGCGCTGCTCGATCGAGCGACGCGCTTTCGTGACGAGCACACCTTCCGAGTAGACGACTGGGAAGGGCTCGTCGCCGCGACGGCGGTCGGCTTCGCGAGCGTGCTGCACTGCGGTCAGCTCAGCTGTGAGCAGCGGATCAAGGAGGCCACGAAGGCCACCCCTCGCTGCGTGCCGTTCGACGCTCCCGACGAGCAGGGCGACTGTGTGGCCTGCGACGGGCCCTCGGCCTACGGCCGGCGAGTCCTGTTCGCTCGCGCCTACTGATTCGGGCAATGGGCGGGCTCCGCCCGGTCAGGCTCCCCGGGCGAGCAGCGCCTCGGCGATCTGGATGGCGTTGAGCGCTGCACCCTTTCGGAGGTTGTCGCCGCTGACGAACATCGCCAGCCCGTGCTCGACGGTCGCGTCCCGACGGATCCTGCCGACGAGGGAGGGGTCGACCCCGGCCGCCTGCAGGGGCGTGGGCACGTCGACGAGCCGCACGCCGGGGGCACCCTCGAGCAGAGCGACGGCCTGCTCGGGACTGAGCGGACCAGCCAGCTCGAGGTGGAGGGACACCGAATGGCCGGTGAACACCGGCACCCGCACGCACGTGCAGTCCACTGCCAGTTCCGGCGCGCCGAGGATCTTCCTCGCCTCGTTGCGCCATTTCTGCTCCTCGTCGGTCTCCCCGGTCCCGTCGGCCACCAAGCTGCCGGCGAGCGGGATGACGTTGAAGGCGATCGGAGCGGGGAAGACGGCTGGAGTCACCTGGTCGAGCACGCTGCCGTTGAAGGTGAGCTCGGCTGAGCGCTCGGCGCCCTTGCGGATCTGCTCCTCCAACTCCGCCACGCCGGCGAGCCCGGCGCCGGACACCGCCTGGTAGGTGTCCACGACGACGCGGCGGATGCCGACGCGATCGAGGATCGGCTTCAGCACCGGCATGGCGATCATCGTCGTGCAGTTCGGGTTGGCCACGATGCCCTTGGGAAGCACCGCCAAGGCGTCCGCATTGACCTCGGGGACCACGAGGGGCACCTCGGGATGCATCCGCCAAGCCGAGGAGTTGTCGATCACCACGGCCCCCGCCGCGGCGACCCGCTCGGCGTAGGCGAGCGAGCCCTTCTTGCCGCACGAGAACAGCGCAACGTCAAGCCCGGAGGGGTCTGCCGTCTCGGCGTCCTCCACGACGATCTTCCTGCCCTGCCAGGCCAAGGTAGACCCCGCCGAGCGCGCCGAGGCGAAGAAGCGGAGCTGGTCGACCGGGAAGGACCGCTCGACCAGCAGCTGGCGCATGACGCCACCAACCTGGCCGGTGGCCCCGTACACGCCAACGTTCATGGCGCCAGGTTAGCGACGCCCGGCGGGCGGCCTCAGGCCGGGGAGTCGAGCTCGAACGCTTCGTGCAGGACCCGCACGGCCCGATCGGCCGTGGAGGCCTCGACGAGACAGGAGATCCGAATGGGGGAGGTCGAGATCATCTGGATGTTGATCCCGACCGCGGCGAGCGCCTCGAACATCGTGGCGGTGACCCCGGGGTTCGTCCGCATCCCAGCTCCCACCACCGAGACTTGGGCCACCGCTTCGTCGAGCAGGAGCTCGCTGGCCCCGATGCGCTGGCCGAGCTCCTCGCCCACCTTCATCGCGACGCCCATCTCGGAGCGGGGCGCGGTGAACGAGATGTCGGTCGTCCCGTCGTGCGACGTGTTCTGGACGATCATGTCCACGTTGACGTTGTTGTCGGCGAGCGCCCGGAACAGGGACGCGGCGATGCCGGGCCGGTCGGGCACCTTGGTGATGGTCAGCTTGGCCTCCGAGGTGTCGCTGGTCACGGCGGAGACGATCGGCTGCTCCATAGATGGGTCCTCCTCGATGACCCACGTCCCCGGCTCCCAGGTGAAGCTGGAACGGACGTGGAGCGGGACGTGGTGGTTCCTGGCGAACTCGACCGAGCGCAGCGACAGCACTCGGCCTCCGGTGGCGGCGATTTCCAGCATCTCTTCGAAGGAGATGCGCCCGAGACGCCGGGCGGTCGGGACGATCCGGGGATCGGCGGTGAACACGCCCGAGACGTCCGTATAGATCTCGCACCGGGCGGCCCCGAGGGCGGCGGCAAGCGCCACGGCTGTGGTGTCCGAGCCACCCCGCCCGAGCGTGGTGACGTCGCGGGCGGTCGAGACGCCCTGGAAGCCGGCGACGACCGGCACCACCCCGTCGGCAAGCGCCTCACGCAGGCGGTCTCCCCGGACTTCCAGGATCTTCGCCTTCGTATGGGTCTCGTCGGTGATGATCCCGGCCTGACTGCCGGTGAACGAGGCCGCCGCCACGCCGAGCTCGGCGAGCGCCATGCACAGAAGAGCCATGGAGATGCGCTCGCCCGACGTCAGCAGCATGTCGAGCTCGCGTCCGGGTCGGATACTGCTCACGTCACCGGCCAGTCGGAGCAGGTCGTCGGTCGTCTTGCCCATCGCGCTCACCACCGCGACGACGTCGTCGCCTTCACGCCGCGTCCGAGCGATGTGGTCGGCGACGGCGCGGATTCGGTCCGCGTCCGCGACGGACGTTCCCCCGAACTTCTGGACGGCGAGCGGCACGGGCGTCAACCTACTGTTTGCGCGCGGCTAGCTTGTCGGTCCGTGCCCAGCGACAAGCGTGCCCGCCAGCGGGCGATGCGGGAGATCAGGGATGCGCAGGAGGAGCGGCGGGACCGTCGCCGCAAGAGCATCCGGCGCATCGTTCTGCTCGTGGTCCTGGCGGGTGCGGTGATCGGCATCGTGTTCGCCTTCAGCGGCAGCTCGCCGAAGAAGCCGGCGGCCAAGCAAAAAAAGGCGACCACAGCGTCTGCGGCCAACACGGCCTGTCCGCCAGCGAGCGGGTCGGCCAAGCGGGCGACCTCGTTCAAGAAGGCTCCCCCGATCTGCATCCCTGCAACGAGCGTCTTCGACGCCACCGTCCGCACTGACGTTGGGCCCTTCGTAATCCGCCTCAATGCCTCCTCGGGCCTACTCGGCGTCAACAACTTCGTGGTCCTGTCGCGCTACCACTTCTACGACGGCACGGTCTTCCACCGGGTTATCCAGGGCTTTGTGGTCCAGGGCGGCGACCCCACCGGAACCGGCACTGGCGGACCCGGTTACTCGTTCACCGGGAACCTTCCCCCTGCGAGCTGCACGGCCAAGGGTGACTGCTATCCGAGCTGGACCGTGGCGCTCGCCAACTCCGGTCAGCCGAGCTCGGACGGCAGCCAGTTCTTCGTCGTGCTCCCCGGCGGCGGCTCGGGCCTGTCTCGCAATTACACAGTCATCGGCAAGGTCGTCTCGGGCACCGCCGTGGTGGCCCGCATCGGGAGGGACGGGGCCGCGGCCACCGACCAGACCGGTAAGCCGAAGGTCCTCCACAGAATCATCAAGGTCACGGTCACCAAGGTCGGCTAGCGGGCGCCCACGGCTCTGCGTACAGCAGCGCTGGTCACGGGTTCGGTCCGACAGGCGATGGAGAGAGGAAGAACATGGCGAGTGAGTGCCCCCCCGCAGACGGTTCCGCCCCGAAGACGCAGCACTTCGAGGGTCAGCCGGAGATGTGCATCGACCTGTCGAAGCGCTACGGGGCGGTGATCTCGACCTCCAAGGGCGACCTCACCGTTGCATTCGACCCGATCGGGGCGCCGAGGACGGTCAACAACTTCGTCTTCCTCGCCCGCTACCACTATTTCGACGACACGTTCTTCCACCGCATCATCCCCGGTTTCGTCGTGCAAGGCGGAGACCCGACCGGCACCGGGACCGGGAGCCCGGGTTACCGCTTCGAGGACGAGCTGCCCAAGCCGGGCCGCTACGAGCTGGGCTCGCTGGCAATGGCGAATGCGGGGCCCGACACCAACGGGAGCCAGTTCTTCATCATCAGCGGACCCCAGGGGACCCAGCTGCCGCCGTCCTACTCGCTCTTCGGCAAGGTCGTCTCCGGGCTGGACACCCTCGCTGCCATCGAGGCGACGGGCAGCACGTCTGGGCGTCCTTCGGAGCGGGTGACGATCAACTCCGTCACGGTCACCGAGAGCGAGTAGCGCTCCGCCCGAACTGCCGTCAGCCGAGCGGCTTGCCGGCGAGCGCGTCGAGCTCGTCGGGTCGCCCGTCGAGGAAGAGCTCGGAGGCACCGGCGCCCTCTATCCGCCACGTCCCGTCGACGTCTCGGATCAGGGCGGTGCGCTCGCCGAGGGCGACGACAGCGCAACCGGCGGGCGCGAGCGCGAGCGTGCGGCGCAGCTGCGCGGTGGGCTCGCCGAGGTAGTGGGGGACCACCGCCAGGTTGCGCACGAGGCCGAGGCCCACTGTGAAGGCGCCCCCACGCGGGTCGACCATCGGATCGCTGAGCGCCATGGCTCCCGCGGAGGACCCGGCGACGATCGCCCCGTCGTGCCAGGCGTCGAGCAGCGCACGAAGCACGGCCGAGTCCTTCAGCACCGAACGCAGGTGGAGGGGCGACCCTCCTGCGAGATAGATGAAGCTTGCGGCGCGCACCTGATCGGCCGCCGCGCGGTCCTGGGCGTCGGTGCGCGCCAGCACCATGCACGGCTGGACGCGGCCACCGAAGCGACCGAACCACTCGGCGGCGTGCGCCACTGCCCGCTCCGGCCGTTCGTACGCGGCGGCGGTGGGAAGGACGAGGACCTCACCCAACGAGCGCTCCAGCAGTTCGGCGTCGAAGGTCGCGCCATCGGTCCACTCGCCACCCCCGACGAGCGCGAGGGGACCGACCTGGTCGGCTGCGAGGTCTCCCGCTGCGCTCGGACCGCTCGGCACCGTCCCGACAGCGCTCGGCGGCTCGGTCGCTGGCACGCAGCGACGCTACCGCTTGACCACAACGGTGCAGCACCACGGGACTGCGCCCCCGTTAGGGTTGCCGCGAGATGGCGGTCGAGGTGGTCACGTTGTCCACGCCCGAGTTGGGGGACCGTTCCTACCTCGTGCACGACGGGCACCATGCCCTGGTCGTCGACCCTCAGCGCGACCTCGACGAGATCCTCTCGTTCGCCACCGCGGCGAGGCTGTCGATCACCCACGTCGCAGAGACCCACGTGCACAACGACTACCTGAGCGGCGGCCTCGAGCTCGCCCGCCGAGCCGGTGCCGCCTACCTGGTGGCAGCCGCCGAAGAGGTCGGCTTCGACCGGACCCCGGTGCGGCCCGGTGATCGGATCGAGATCGGCAGCTTCTCGGTGGAGGCGGTCGCCACGCCGGGTCACACCACTCACCATCTGGCCTACGTCGTTCGAGACGAGCACGAGCCGGTCGCCGTGCTGAGTGGCGGCTCGCTCCTCTTCGATTCGGTGGGGCGCACCGACCTCTCGGGCGACGACCTCACAGCGCAGCTCGCCGGCGCGCAGTACCGCTCCGTGCGCGAGCTCGCCGGGTCGCTCCCCGACGACACCCAGGTGCTTCCCACCCACGGTTTCGGGAGCTTCTGCGCCTCGGGGCCGCCCTCGAGCCGAGCATCGAGCACCATTTCCGAGGAGCGTCGCACCAACCCTGCGCTTACCGCTCCGAACGAGGAACGCTTCGTCGCCCAGCTGCTCTCGGGCCTGACCGCCTACCCGAGCTACTACGCCAAGATGGGTCCCCTCAACCAGGCCGGCGTGGGACCGGTTCGGGCCGCGCCGGAGCCGCTCGACCCGGCGGAGCTTCCCGAGCGGATCTCGGCGGGCCAATGGGTGGTCGATCTCCGACACCGGAGGGCCTTTGCCGGGGACCACCTCCCCGGCACCGTGGACTTCGAGCTGGCCCAGCCGTTCACGACCTACTTCGGTTGGGTGGTTCCGGACGACGCCGAGGTGGTGCTGTTGGCCAGCACGCCCGATCAGGTGGCCGAGGCCGCCCGGTCTCTGGCCCGCATCGGCCGCGAGCGCCTCGCCGGCTCGGTCGCCGGAGAGCTGGGCACCATCGCCGAGGAGGCAGGACTCGCCACGGGCTCGTTCCCGGTGGCGAGCTTCGCCCAGCTCGCCGATGCCTACCGGCGCTCGCCTCCACCGGTGGTGCTCGATGTACGTCGCCCCGACGAGTGGGAGGCCGCCCATCTCCTCGGCTCCACCAATCGGTTCGTGGCGAGCCTCCCCGCGCGGCTCGACGACCTGCCCGAGGGGACGCTGTGGGTGCACTGTGCCTCCGGCTACCGAGCCGGTGTCGCCTCGAGCATCCTCGATCGGGCCGGGCGCTCGGTGGTCCTCGTCGACGACGAGTGGGCGAACGCCGTCGCGTCCGGCGTGCCCATCACCTCGGGAAGCGACTCGCCTGCGCTCGCGGGGCGGAGCTGAGGCGGTCCTCGCCCTAGACGAGGACCGAGGGCGCCTCGATGAGCCGGGCTTGTGACGTTCCGTCGGGGCCGAGGGTGAACACCCAGGTGCCTGCCTTCGGCCACGACGGCTCGTCGACAAAGCGGGTCCCCCGTGCCCTCGCCGCCTCGAGCAGCGAAGCGAGCACGTCGCCGTGGGTGCACGCGACGAGGTTGCCGGTCGCGACAGCACGCTCGCGCAGAGCCTCCAGTGCCTCGTCGCCCGGGTGACCCTCGGCGAGCACGGCCTCCTGCTCGAGCGGCAGGCCGAGGCGCTCAGCCAGCGGCGAGAGGGTCTGGATGCAGCGAAGGGCCGGGCTCGTCAACAAGGCGGTCGCCCCCGAGCGCTCGAGACGAAGGGCGAGGGCGGCGGCCTGGGCTCTCCCGAGCTTGTCGAGCGGCCGCTCCCGGTCGTCTCCCCGCCATTTGCTGCGCCCGACCGCGTGGGCGTGGCGAACGATGTACATCGTCAGCGGTTCGGGTTGGTCGGTCATCGGGCGTGCCGGCTTGCCGGACCGTCGCCCATGGACGCGCTCATCCCGCCGCGGCGCCGATGGCGGACCCGATTCCGTAGGTGGCCGCCCCGGCGACCGCGCACAAGGCGAGCTGGCGCAGCGCCGAGCGCCACCAGCTGCGCCCGGTGAGCAGCGAGAGCAGCCCGCCGACCACGAGAGCGGCCACCGCGGCGATGGCGATCGCCGCGCCGATCGCCGCGCCGCCGGCCGATCCACCGAGGAAGGGGATCAGCGGGAGCAGCGCGCCGACGCCGAAGGTCACAAAGGAAGAGCCGGCCGCCTGCAGAGGCGATCCGAGCTCGTCGGGATCGATGCCGAGCTCCTCGCGCGCGTGGGTCTCGAGCGCGATGTCGGGGTCGGCCATCAGCTCGGTCGCCAACTGCTCGGCCACCTCCCGATCAATTCCCCGCTTCTCGTAGATCCGGGCGAGCTCGCGCCGCTCGCCTTCAGGACGGTGTCGGATCTCGTCTCGTTCGATCGAGAGCTCACGCTCGAGGGCCTCGCGCTGGGCCTGCATGGACACGTACTCGCCGACGGCCATCGAGAAGGCCCCGCCGAACAGGCCCGCGAGCCCGGCGAGGCGGACCACGCCACCCCCCGGGTGAGCGCCCGCCGTGCCGAGCACGAGCGACACGTTGGAGACGAGGCCGTCGCTCACGCCGAACACCGCCGCCCGCAGGCCCCCGCCGCGAACGTCGCGATGGTGGTGCTCGGGCAGCACGCCGTCGTGGTCACGCGCCGGGGCGCCGGGGCGTGACCGAGGGCCGGCGAGCCGATCCCGGGAGGCGCCGGGACGTGGGCGACGATGCATCATTTTCGCGAGGCTACTGCGAGGCCCCGAGGAGCGCCCGCGCCGCCTCGAGCACGGCCGTGGCCGCTACCAGGGACGGAAGCGCCACACGCCACGCGACGCGCAGGTAGTCGCGCTCGGTGAAATGAACGCCGAGGCGGCGCATCGTGCCGAGCCAGAGCAGACCGGCGAGGGTGCCGCTCGGCAGCGCGAGCGGCCCCACGTTGTCCCCGAGCAATGCCGCCCAGCCGGGCCACCCCCAGCCGCCGTGCCGGTGCAGCACGGGCAAGGAGACGAGCAGCGCCGGCAGGTTGTTGAACGCGCTGCCGCCCGCCGCGACGAGCCCTGTCGTGCGGAGCAGATCGAGCGGCGAGGATCCCGAGAGCAGTCGCTGGAGGGGCAGGTGCGCCGCCCCAGCCGCGGCGAGCACACCGAGGCCGAGCACGGTTCCGACGCTCGACCAGGGCACGGTCCGGAGCGGGAGCCGGCGGGTGAGCACGACGAGGACCACGTCGCCACCCGCCGCCACCTCCCAGGGCGCCCCGCCGAAGGAGGGAACGAGAAGGAAGCCCGTGACGCAGAACGCCACGACGAGGCCTCCGATGACGAGCACCCGCCACTCGCCCATCGCCGGGGGCGCCGAGCTTGGCCGAGGCGCCATTGCCGGGAGCGAGGTTGCCTCACGCCGCTGACCCCGGGCGCCCAGGCGAGGCAGCGAGAGTCGGCGGTAGGCGAACCAGCCGACGAGGGTGGCCGCCACGGTGGGCAACGCGAGGTGAACCAGGAAGCCGCCCGTCGAAGCGCCCCCTGAGCCTGCGGCGATGAGGTTCGTGAGATTCGAGATCGGGAGTGCCGAGGAGGCCAGGCACGACAGCAGGAGCGGCTGCAGTGCAAGGGCCACCGGGTCGGCTCCTAGCTGGTCGGCGATGCGGACGTACAAGGGGGTGAGCAGGACCACCGCGGCGTCCAAGTTGAGGAGCGCCACGACCAAGGCGGCGAGCAGCCAGCATGCGCCGAGATAGTGGCGCCCGCTCGCGAGACGACGAGCGATCGCCGAGAAGAACCCGAGCTGGTCGAGCAGCACGGCGAGGGGAACCGACAGAAGGACGAAGCCGAGCGGGCCGGCGAGCGGCCGAAGCGCCCGCCCGGCCTGTCCTGGTCCGAGCAGGCCCGAGGCGACGGCGATGACCGCCAAGACGGGCGGCACGGTGGTCGCGAGCCAGCGACGCCCCGGAACGAGCAACGCCGCCACGGCGAGGCCGAGCAGGCACAGCGTGGCCGCGGTCACCCATTCGCCTCCCGTCCCGTCGTCTCCCGGCGTTCCGGGCGGCCACGATCATGCCCGCTCAGGTGCGAGCGAAGCCTTCCTCCAGAATTCGTCGCGTGGTCATTCGCCGTTCACCCCGCTCACGCGAGCGTGTCATTGCCCGCCTGCACCATTCGTGACGACGCTGCGCCACGGCCCCCTGGCGCGTCAGGACGAGGTATCGGATGGCGATGGTGGAGAGCGAGCGGGCGCACTGGCCAAGAGCTCTCGTGGTCGAGGACGACGAGAGTCACGTGCTCGCACTCACCATCGGCCTCGAGCGCGAGGGGATCGCAGTCACCGCCGTGCGTGACGGACGCGACGCCTTCGCCGCCTACGACGAGCTACGCCCCGACGTCATCCTGCTCGACGTGATGCTTCCGGGAACCTCGGGGCTCGAGGTCTGCCGGGAGCTGCGGGCGCGCGGAGTGGACACGCCGATCATCATGGTGAGCTCGCGTAGCGAGGAAGTCGACGTCGTCGTGGGCATCGAGGTGGGCGCCGACGACTACGTCCCCAAGCCCTACCGCATGCGCGAGCTCGTCGCCCGGATCGGGGCGTTGCTGCGCCGTCGCCGCGTGCCCGCCGAGGTCGGCGGTAGGGAGATCGGTCCGCTTCCCACGGGCTCGCGAACCGACGGGGTGCTCCGGGTCGGCGACGTCACCTTGGACCCGGACCGCCACGAGGTGTTCGTGCGCGGCTTGGAGGTCGAGTTGCCGCTTCGCGAGTTCCAGCTGCTGCGCGAGCTGCTCTTCCACGCCGGTCGGGTGGTCACCCGCGAGGCCCTCCTCGAGCGCGTGTGGGGGCTCGACTACGAGGGCGACCCCCGCATCGTGGCCACCCTCGTGGGGCGGTTGCGAGCCCGGCTCGAGGACGACCCGGACGAGCCAACGCACATCATCACCATCCGCGGGGTCGGCTACCGCTTCAGCGACCGGGTCTGAGCCGAGCGCTCGGGGCGCCGGTCCTCGGCGGGGACCTACGCTGAACGCCCAATGGACCCCTCTCCGTCCGCTCTCGTGGGCCGGCCCGTCGGAGCCGGCTGGTGGCGGGCGCCTCTGGTGGCGCTGGTGCTCGAGAAGGGCTACGTCCGCCGGGACGAGCCCTTCCTGCTCTCATCGGGCGGCACCAGCCGTGACTACGTCGACCTGCGGCGGGCCGTCGCCGAGGGCCCCGATCTGGAGCTGGCCGCCCGCGCGGTCCTCGCTCGCCTCGAGGAGCTGGAGGTCGGCTTCGACTCCCTTGGAGGCATGACGATGGGGGCAGATCCGGTCGCCCACGCGGTCTCCTTGCTCGGGGGGCGCCCGTGGTTCTCGGTTCGCAAGGCGGTCAAGGGGCATGGCTCGGGTCGCCGGATCGAGGGCGCCGTGCTCGACGAGCAGACGCGAGTCGTTGTGTTCGAGGACACCGTTTCCACTGGCCGCTCGGCGCTCGATGCACTGGAGGTGGTCCGCTCGGTGGGTGCTCCCGTGGTGCTCGCGTGCACGCTCCTCGATCGTGGTGAAGCAGCGAGCCGGGCCTTCGCCGAAGCGGGCGTCCGTTACGAGCCGCTGCTGACCTACCGCGACCTCGGGATCGACCCGCTCGACGACCCCCCCGCTTCGCCCGGCTAGGTGGACGCCCTCGATCTCGTCATCGCCCTCCTCGTCGTGGCGGCGGCGGTGCACGGAACCCGTCTCGGTGTGGTGATCCAGCT
>JAODBN010000414.1 GCA_025463965.1 Acidimicrobiaceae bacterium | reverse complement strand
GCTCTTCGACGCCAAACGGATCAAGCGCACGCTCACGAGCGCGGCGCAGGGCTCTCGACCATGACTGCCCACCTCTCGATTCCCGATCCACTCCCACCGATTCCCGGGCCCGGGCCGGAGCCCCCGATCGAGCCCCCCTCCCCCGGCCCGCTGCCGCCGCCGGCTCCTCCGGGCCCGCTCGAGCCGCCGCTCATCCCCGAGCCCATCCAGCGCGCGCAGGCGAGCCTTCGCGGCCGTCCGCTCGGATCATGGCGCTCCGCCGACATCGGACCCCAAGGCGGACGCACGGTGCGATGAACGCCGCCAAGCGATTGCTGGCTGCAATCGACCGCTTCCAGCAACGCCACCGCGCGCTCGCGTTTGTGCTCGCCGTCCAGAAAAAGGTCGGCGACGACAACGCGGGGAACCTCGCTGTGAATCTCGCCTATTCGGGCTTCCTCGCGGTCTTCCCGCTCATGCTCGTGCTCGTCACCGTGCTCGGGCTCGTGGCGAACAGCCACCCGGCGTTCGCCCACTCGGTCGAGCGGTCGGCGCTCGCCAACTTTCCCATCATCGGCAGCGAGCTGCAGGGACACATCCAAGCGCTGCACCGCAACTCCACGGTCTCGCTCGTGATCGGCCTGCTCGGGCTCGTCTGGGGCGCCACCGGTCTGAGCCAGACCGCAATGTTCACCATGTCCGAGCTGTGGAACATCCCCGGAGTGCACCGCTTCGGCTTCGTCGCCCGCTTGTGGCGCAGCTTTGCGTTCCTCGCGGTCATCGCCGGATCGGTGGTCGTCGCCGGTTTCCTGTCCAGTTTCGGCGTCACGGGTGGACGGGGCGTCCTTCTCGGCTTCGTCGCCGAACTTCTTTCGGCGCTCATCAACTTCGGCGCCTATCTCCTCGCCTTCCGCGTCCTCACGCCGAAGATCGTGCGCCTGCGCCAGCTCTTGCCTGGCTCGGCCGTCGCCGCCATTGCCTGGACCGTTCTTCAGGCGGTCGGGGGACTGCTCGTCCAGCACGATCTCAAGAACGCAAGCGCGGTCTATGGATTCTTCGGCATCGTGCTCGGCCTCATCGCCTGGCTTTATCTCGCGGCTCGCATCTGCGTCTACGCCGTCGAGATCAACACCGTCCTCGCCTACCACCTGTGGCCGCGCTCGCTCGTCCAACCTCCGCTCCTCGACGCAGACCGACGCTCGCTCACCTTGCAAGTGACGGAGAACCAACGCCGCCCCGAGCAAAGGGTCTCGGTCTCCTACGGCGACGCCGAGGCGAGCAAAGGCGACGGTGACCGGGGAGCTGTGCAGGCAGCAGAGAACGGCGACGCTTCCGAGGCCCGACAGGCCGGGGCCGATCGCTCCACCTGAGCACCGTCCAAGCGAGGGCCTTCGAGTCCAGGGTGGTGTGCGTCCAAAGGTCCAAGCACCTGTCGCCCAGGACCAGTCCCCGGACGCGGCACGACCCGGGCGGGGGGGTTGCCCGGGTCGTGCTCCAGCGACCTCGCGAGCAGGTCCCGTGGGGGGATCGGAACGCTCAGCGGTGAGGCCTACTTACAAGATACGGGGCGCCGGGGGAAACGTGAACAGCCTCGGCGAAGAGCAACAGACCTGCAACGTGGCGCAGGAAGTGTTGCTCGCCGTTCACGCCCCCGTCATCTCGCGGCCTCCGGGCACGCGAACCGGCACACGCTGACGCACGCGAGCTTCGTGCGGGCGGGTGAGGTCCCCCGCCCCCGGGCCTGCACCGGGGACGGGGAACCGATCCTTCAGGCGCCGGGCGAGGCCGGGACGCCTGTACTGATGGGGCTTTTCAGCCCCGCGGAGCGAGGTGCAAGAGGACCACCTCGTCGGTCCCGGACCCCGCGGAGTTGTTGGTACCCGACGGCTGGCCCGTCTCATACGGGTTCTGCTGGGTCGGCCATCCCACGTAGTGCTGGGAGTTGTACTCGAACCACTCCGAGGCCGTGGTGATCGGGATCACCGGCAGGTTGGCGGCGACGAACTTCTCGATCGGCACAAGATCGGACGTCTGCTGGCTGAGCGTCGCAGCCCCCGCCAGCTTGGTCAGGGCGGCGTCGATCGCCGGGTTCTTCAGCCGCTCGTAGTCACCCGTGGCCGCAGAGCCGCTGTCGAGCGAGCTGTTGAGCCAGTTGTCGTACAGGTTGTACGGAGTCGTGCCGTTGTTCGACCAGTGCTCGCTGATGGAGAAGTCACCGGTTGCGAGGTCCTGGTTCCAAGCGTTCACGGTCAAGCCCTGGAAGGTGGCTTGGATACCCGCGCTCTTCAGCTCGCCGGCAATGATCGAGCCGACCTCGGCATAGTCGGTGTACGCCGACGGGGCGATCAGCGTGACCGAGACGGTCTTGCCGCCCTTTTCGAAGTAACCGTTGCTTCCGATCTTGTAGCCCGCGTTCTTCAGTACGGTCTTGGCCTGCGAAGCCTGACTGACCGCTGAGTTGGTGAGGGACGCCACCGGCTTGCCCCATGCGGAGAAGGTCGGAAGCGTGAGCCCCGTGGCACTCAGTACCGGGTTCTCGAGCCCGGCCTCGCCCTCGGAGGCGACGACCGTGCGGTTGATGGCGAGGCTGATCGCCTGGCGCACCGGCAGCTGGTTCGTGGGCCACTTGTGCAGGTTCGGCATCAGGGCGTTGCTGCTACCGGGGGCCTCCCAGTAGTGGTGGTACTGCGGCGCCTTGTTGACGAAGTCCTTCTGGAGTCCCGGGATGAAGTTGCCGGTCCAGTCGATCTGACCGGCGAACAGCGACGAGAGCGCCCCCGTGTTCGAGGTGTACACGGGGAAATAGA
>JAODBN010000408.1 GCA_025463965.1 Acidimicrobiaceae bacterium | reverse complement strand
CACCCGTCACGGGCGGCCTCGGCCCGTTCAAGGGCCCGGCTCACCACGTCGACGATCTGGCTCGAGTCCGTAAAGCGCAGTGAGGGATCCTCGCGAAGGCGAGCCAGGATGGCCGGCACGTCGCTGGTGCCGAGAACCTTCGCGCCGAGCTCTGACCACTCCTGCTTCAGGCGCGCGACGCACTCGAGGCCGATCTCGTGGATCTCGGCGGGGTCGAGCTCGGTCGTGGTGTGCCGGCGGACCGCGGCGCGATAGCCCTCTTCGCCGCGGGGGACGAAGCGAATGCCGACCTCGTGCTCGCCTCGAGCGCTCGGCAGCAGCTCGTCGCGAAGAACCCCGGCGAGGCGTTCCATGGCGGGTCGGACGCCCGTGAGGACCGCGCGGCGCGCTTGTTCGGTGAAGGTGGCGAGCTTCGGCCCGCGTGTGTGCGGGTTGGCGAGGGCGTCCTCTTCGATGGGAGCACCCAGGTGTCCCTCGAGCTGGCCGATCGCCTGGCGCACCCCCGGCTCGGTTGAAAGGCGTCCTTCGGCCTTCGCCTGCACCAAGCGGTCGCCGATGGCGTCGAAGTAGGCGGGCAGTCCTCGAAGACGGGTGAGGTACTCGTCGGCGCTCGACTCGTCGGCCACGACCGCCGACGGCACGCACATAAAGACCATGGACTGCGGCGCGGCATAGCCCTCCGCCGAGACGTTCGTCTCCCACAAGCCGTGTTCGAGATCGGATCGGGCCCCCCAGGCGAGCCGCTTTAGGACCGCGTGGTTCACCGTCCCCGCGTCGTCGAGCTCGCCGGGATCGAGCCTCTGGAGCTCTTCCTCGACGGCTCGAAAGCGCGCCACGTCACGCCGGGCACCCTCCCGGCTCGGGTCGGGAAGCTCGGAGTCGTGGCCCGAGATGCCGAGCAGGGTCGCGCCGAGGGGGTCTGCGCGGTTCTGGGTCTCGAAGAAGTCCTCGCTCAGGCGATCGAGGGCGGCGGAGGCCTCGCTCATGCGGCGCACGAAGCCGCAGCTCGGGCCAGTGTCATCGGGGCGGCCAGCGTCATCGGGGCCAGATCTCCTTCAAGGCGCGAAGGATGTTGCCGCCGAGGACGGCCCTGATCTCCTCGTCGCCAAAGCCGCGGTGCACCAGCCACTCACAGATGTTCGGGAAGTTCTCCGTCGGGTTCTCGAGGCCGTCGACGTAGTCGACCCTCGGGAAGCTCGGACCGGATATCGACGACATGTTCAAAAGGTGAGAAAAGACCCGGTGCAGCCCGACATGGTCGCCGTAGAGCGTGTCGGGTCCGAAGGCGACGTGCTCGATGCCGACGAGATCCGCGCAGTAGAGGAAATGGTCCATCACCGACTCGATCGTGTGGTGGGGATGGGCCTGCGAGAGCGTGGTGTGCGGCGCCGCCGACATGCCGATCACTCCGCCGGTCTCGGCGATCGCGCGCAGTACGTCGTCAGGCTTCATGCGCGAGGTGTCCCAGACGGCGCGGGCACCGGCGTGGGTCATGAACACGGGCTTGCTGCTCTGCGCGCAGACGTCGAGGCCGGTGCGGTCCGAGGAGTGCGAGACGTCAATGGCGAGCCCGAGCTTGTTCATCCGGGTAACGGCGCGGTGGCCGAAGGCGGTCAGTCCGCCGTCGCTCGGCTCGCTCAGGCCGCTCCCGAGCGCATTGGCGTCGGAGTAGGCGATCCCGATCTGACGAAGGCCGAGCCCGAAGAGAACGTCGAGACGGTCGATCTCGTTCTCGATCGGGGTAGCCGCCTCGAGGCCGAAGACCACGCCCACCTTGCCGTGCTCATACGCCTGGTCGATGTCGCCGAGCGTGCGCACCACGATCACGTCGTCCTGGTGAGCGAGGTCGGCCTGGCGCATGCCGAGGTCGGTGATGATGTCGGTCCAGCGCCACGGGGCGTTACCGGTGACGCACGCCGTCCCGTCCATCATGTTGTCGAAGACCACATTCATCTTCGACGCCGCAAGCCCGGCGTACGCGGTGTGCTGGCGACCGGTGCGGTTGTACTCCGGGGTGTCGGCCATGTCGGCCGGGAACCGCACGGGATGGTCGTGCAGGCTGATGACCAGGCTCGAGTCGAGCAGCGCCTCGGCACGCGCTGACTCCTCGGGCGTGATCTGCTCGGCGACGTACGGGGGCACCCGGGCGAACTCGGGCGCCAGATCGAAGGTCTTGTAGTCCTCGCCGGGCGTCAGGTAGCCGTATGCGGTGTAGGCAGACCCGTCTGCTTCTGCCGCGCTCACCGAGCCCGCCCGGGGCTGGCGAGCCGGTGCGGCCCGTCTGCGAGCATGCGCCACAGCTGCTCCCAGGCCTGCATGCCCTCGCGCAGGCGCCGGATGCGCATGAACTCGTTCGGGGCGTGCAGCTTCTCGTCCGCGGTTGAGAACGAGAAGAAGAGCGTCTTCGCACCGAGGCACCGCTCGAACAGCGTCGTCGCCGGAAGCGTCCCGGCGATGCACGCGTAGAGCACCTCTTCGCCCGGGTAGACGTGCTCGAGAGCGCCTTTGGCCGCGAGGATCGCCGGGTGATCTCCCGGGATCGTGTAGGCGGCGACGCGCGCCTTGTCGAGGTTGACCGTCACGGTGACCCCGGGGTGGCGCTGGGCCCGGACGTGGGCGGCGACCGCCTCGAGCACGGCCGTCGGGTCCTGGCCGGGAACCAGGCGACAGGAGATGTGGGCGCTGGCGAGATGCGGGATGACGGTGTACTTGCCGCCCGAGGCCACACCGTTGATCTCGAGCGTCGGGCGCTCCCAGAGCCGCTCGAGGATCGTGTAACCCGCTTCGCCGTGGCCCTCGGTGAGGCCGAGGTTGCTCAGCCACTCGTCCTCGCTGAACGGAACTTCGGCGATCTCCTTGCGTCGCTCGTCGCTGAGCTCGGGGATGCCGTCGTAGAAGCCAGCCACGGCGACGGTCCCGTCGGGGCTGTGGAGGCTGGCGAGGATGGCGGCCAGTTCGTGGATCGGGTTCGCCACCGTGCCGCCGTAACGACCGGAGTGCAGATCGTCGTTGGCCCCGACGACCTCGATGTCGAGGCTCACGAGCCCCTTGGAGGCGAGCGAGAGCGAGGGCTCGGACGGGCGCCACATCGCGCCGTCGGCCGAGATCACGAGATCGCACGCCAGCTCGTCGGCATGCCGCTCCATGTAGCTCGGAAGGCTCGGGCTCCCGATCTCCTCCTCGCCTTCGAAGAGGAACTTGACGTTCAGCGGGAGCCGGCCCTCCTGGGCCATGAAGGCCTGTGCCACCTTCAGGACCACGTACACCGGGCCCTTGTCGTCGGTGCAACCGCGACCGCGCATGACGTCACCGTCGACCACGAGGTCGAAGGGCTGCGTCCTCCACTCGGCGAGGTCGCCCGTGGGCTGCACGTCGTAGTGGCCGTAGACGAGGATCGTCGGGGCGCTCGGGTCCTCGAGCCATTCGCCGCGCACGACAGGGTTCCCATCGGTCTGCTCGAGGCGGGCGTTGGCAAAGGCGAGCTGGCCGCGCAACCACTCGGCGGCCTCACGCATGATCTCTGGCGCCGCGTCGCGGCTCACGCTCGGGATCGCCACGTACTCCTTGAGCTCGGCGACGAACTCGTCGTCGGTCATCTCAAAAGAGAGCATGGCCGCCGTCGATCGAGATCGTCTGGCCGCTGACCCACGCGGCGTCCGGGGAGACGAAGAAGCGCACGCCGTTGGCGATGTCCTCGGGCTGGCCGAGGCGGCGCACGGCGATGGCTTCGACGAGCTTGGCCTGTCCTTCTTCGCCGTAGCTTTCCCACTGGGCGATCGTCGTCGGGTTGGAGAGGACGAAGCCCGGTGCGATGCAGTTAACGGTGATCCCATGACGGCCGAGCTCGTGAGCCATCTGCCGGGTGAAGCCGATCTGCGCGGCCTTGGAGCTGGCATAGGCCTGGATCCCGGTGAGGCTCACGCTGCGACCTGCCCCCGAGGAGATGTTCACGATGCGGCCCCAGCCGCGTTCCCTCATAGCGGGGATGACCGCCCGGGTGCACTTGAAGGTGCTCGTGAGGTTTGCGTCGACGACGGCCTGCCACTCCTCGTCCGAAATGTCCTCGAGCGGGTGGTGGACCTGGCCCACCACCCCGCCGGCGTTGTTGACGAGGATGTCGGTCCCGCCGATCGTGTCGACGAAGGCGTTCACCGCGGCCGAGTCGGTCACGTCGACCGTGTCCTTGTCGATGCCGTGCACGCGGGCGCCTTCCTTCTCGAGCATCGCCGCGATCGCCGCCCCGATGCCGTGCGCCGTGCCGGTGACGATCGCCACCTTGCCTTCGAGGCTCGCGCTCATCGGGGCCAGCCGTGTTCGATGAGCTCGCGGACCTCGGCCACGCCCGCATCCCAGACCGCTTGCATCTCGTCGTCTCCTCTTGCGTAGGGACCACCCATCACGCCGTCCGGCGCGATCTCCCGAATCTCTTGAGCGCTCAGTGCGCTGATCAGCTCGCGCGCGACCATGGGGCTCGGCTCGCTCGGCATCTCGACGCCAGGCAGCCGGGTCCAGGGGAAGTTCTCGACCCACGCGCCGTGCATCTGGTCGGGGTCGAACTTGCTGGCGACCTCCGCCGTCTTCGGCGCGTTGTACCAGCTGTGGAAGAGCACCTGGACCTTCGGCTCTCGAGGAACGCTCAGCCACTCCTTGAGAAAGCCCGTAACTGGGGCGTTGCCGCCGTGACCGTTGACGATGGCGATTCGCCGAAAGCCCTGTGCGGCGAGCCCGTCGAGCAGATCGCGGTAGACCTCGGCGTACGTGCTCAGGCGCAGGCTCATCGAGCCGGGATACGCAGCGAAGTAGGGAGCCATCCCGAAGGGCAGGGCGGGGAGGACCGGGACACCGAGTGGCTCCGCGGCCTCGACGGCGACCCGCTCGGCGAGGATGGCGTCGGTCCCGAGCGAGAGGTAGCCGTGCTGCTCGGTCGAGCCGGTCGGGAGCACGATCCGGTCGTCGTGCTCGAGGTACTCCTCGATCTGCATCCAGTTCGTGTCGAAGACGCGCACCGTCGCTCCTCTTCCGTCGCCGTTGGCGTCAGTCGGGGCGCAGCCCGTGCAATTCAGGCGATCGAACGCCCGGTCGCAGACCCGAAGCCCCGTGGATTGTATAGACCATATCCCGCGGGGACTGACTCGACTAGGCGGTCGGCTCGATCAGGCGGAGGCAGGAGACTTGAGCCCTGCCCCCGTGAGGGCGACGACCGCCGAGGACGGCCGGCTCTCTTGGCTCCACTCCCGCCAGGCGGCATAGCCGGTCGCCGCGGTGGGCTCGACGTCGATGCCTCGGCGGGCGAGCGCTGCTCGCGCGTCGAGGATGGCGTCCTCGCTCACCGTGCGCACGCTCCCACCGCTGTCCTCGATGATCTCCAGCATCTGGGCGAGCCTCGGCGGCTCGGCGATGGCGATGCCTTCGGCCACGGTGTGAAGCGTTGCGCGGCCCGGAGCCGTGGGCAGCCCTGCGGTGGCGTGCCGGGAGTGGGCGTTGGCGAGCGGTGCGCACCGCTCGGCCTGGACGGCGACGAGGCGCGGCATGTGGTCGAGGTTGCCGGTGGCGATCAGCTCGCGAAAGCCGATCGCCGCGCCGATCAGCAGCGTCCCGTTCCCCGCCGGCAGCAGGATGGCCTCCGGGAGGTTGCCACCGAGCTGCTCGTACAGCTCGAACGCGAAGGTCTTCGTTCCATGGTGGAAGAGCGGGTTGAAGATGTGGCTCGCGTAGAAGGCGCCG
>JAODBN010000364.1 GCA_025463965.1 Acidimicrobiaceae bacterium | reverse complement strand
TACGAGCTCGCCGACGAACGCCTCGGCCAGGCAGGCCTTTTCTGGTACGAGGTGTCCAACTGGGCCCTTCCCGGACACGAGTGCCGGCACAACGACGGCTACTGGCTCCAGCGCGACTACCTCGGCTTCGGCTGCTCGGCGCACTCGCACCGTGCCGGCGAGCGCTCGTGGAACATCTTCTCCCTCGAGCGCTACCTCGCCGCGGTCGAGTCGGGGCGCGGGGCGCGGGCGGGAAGCGAACGACTCGATGACGCGACCCGCGCGCGAGAGGGTCTCGAGCTCTCCTTGCGGACCCGCCGAGGGGTACCGAGGGACGCGCTCTCGCCGCGAGCGGTCGCCGCGCTCGGCGGAGAGGGTGAGCTCGTCGCTGCGAGCGGCGAGCGGTGGGTGCTCACGCGTCGTGGCCGACTTCTCGCCAATGAGGTCTGCCTCGTGCTCAATCCCCACGTCCCGGAGCCGGCGCCCGCGCGCTGATCCCCACAGGGAAACCACTCAGGGTGAGCGTAATGGGCTGAATTGCCATAGGAACGCATGGGAGGGGTTCAGTTGGTGTTACGGTGAGTGCTTGTGGCGGCTCCAACGCGCTGGCTGAGCACTCGGCATGCCGCCGACTACCTCGGAGTGAACCTCCGTACGCTCTACCGGTTCATCGACGAGGGGGCCATCCCCGGGTACAAATTCGGCCGGGTGATCCGTCTGAAGGAGTCCGACCTCGAGCGCTACGTCGAGGCGGCGCGAATCGTGCCGGGAAGCCTCGAGCACCTGCACCCGGAGGGTACGCCCCAGGCCCAGGCGTGACGATCGCCGCTGAAGCACCCGAATCACTGACGGACTGCGTCTTCTGTCGGATCGTCTCGGGCGAGATCCCCGCTCCCCACCTCGTGGACAACGAGCTGGTGGTGGCGTTTCGAGACGCCGATCCGAAGGCGCCGGTCCATGTGCTCGTCGTGCCCCGCCGGCACCTCGCACACTTCGGCGAGCTTGGCGCGGGCGACGGCGAGCTGCTCGTGGCCCTGACTTCCGCGGCCCAGCAAGTCGCTCGTGACGAGAGAATCGCCGACGGTGGCTATCGGCTCGTCTTCAATGTCGGCGAGGATGCCGGCAACACCGTCCCCCACCTGCACCTCCACGTGCTCGGCGGCCGCCACCTCGGCTGGCCCCCCGGCTGAGCCGATCCCTTCATCTCCTCGCCGTCTCCTCGACACCGTCTCGGTGCACCGGACGGCAGGCGGCGCTGGTAGCGTCGCTTCGTCGCCGTGACTGACACCCGCCTCGAATTCCAGGTTCCGAGCAACCACCTCATGGTGGGTCTCCTCGGGCAGCGCGACGAGCTGCTTCGTCAGATGGAGTCCCAGTTCGTCGGGACCTCAATCCGGGTCCGCGGCAACGCCGTGACCATCGAAGGCCCAGCCGCCGAGGAGGTCCGCCAGATCTTCACCGAGCTGGTCACGCTCCTCGAGTCGGGGCACCAGCTGGACGCCAGCGTGCTCTCCCGGGCGATGGAGATGGTTCGCGACGACGAGCGGCCCTCCGAGGTGCTCACCACCGAGGTGCTCCGCAGCGCGAGGGGCAAGGCAATCCGCCCGAAGACCCCGGGCCAGAAGCGCTACGCCGAAGCCATCGCCCAGAGCACGATCACCTTCGGTATCGGCCCTGCCGGCACGGGCAAGTCCTACCTCGCCGTTGCGCTGGCGGTGCAGGCGCTGCAGAGCAAGCAGGTCGGGCGGATCATCTTGGCCCGCCCCGCGGTGGAGGCGGGCGAGCGCCTCGGCTTTCTTCCCGGCGATCTGATGGCGAAGGTCGACCCCTACCTGCGCCCGCTGTATGACGCCCTCTACGACCTCCTGGAGCCCGAGGGCACCCAGCGGCTGCTCGAGCGCGGGACGATCGAGGTGGCGCCGCTCGCCTTTATGCGCGGCCGCACCCTGAACGGCAGCTTTGTGATCCTCGACGAGGCGCAGAACACCACGCCCGAGCAGATGAAGATGTTCCTCACCCGCATTGGCTTCGACTCCAAGGCCGTCGTCACCGGCGACGTCACCCAGATCGACGTGGCGGGCGGACGCTCGGGCCTCGTGGGGCTGGAGAAGATCCTGACCGGGATCGATGGGATCACCTTCTGCCGTCTCGGCGAGGCGGACGTGGTCCGGAACCGGATCGTGCGCGACATCGTCAGCGCCTACGACCGCTCGGCCGGCCCGACGGGCTGAACCATGGGGGTCGAAGTGTTCGTCACCGACGAGCAGACTGATCGGCCGGTCGACACCGAACGCTGGGCAGGTCTTGCTCAAGCGGTGCTGACCGCCGAGGGAATCACGGGCGACGCTGAGCTTTCGGTGCTCTACGTCGACGCTTTGGCGATCACGTCCATGAACGAGCGGTTCCTCGGCCACGAAGGCCCCACCGACGTGCTCTCGTTCCCGATCGATGACGCTTCCGACGCGAGCCGGGCCGACGACCAGCCGGGCGCGGCTCCTCCGGGCGAGCTGCAGGGCGGGGACGAAGGCAACGCCCCGTTGCTCCTCGGCGACGTGGTGATCTGCCCACAAGTCGCGTTCTCCAACGCGCCCGAGCACGCCGGCACCTACGACGACGAGCTCGCACTGCTGCTCGTGCACGGGATCTTGCACGTGCTCGGGCGGGACCACGAAGCGGACGCGGAGGCTGAAGCGATGGAGGCACGCGAGCAGGAACTGCTCGACCAATTCCACCGGGGGCGGCTTCCCTCATGATGCTCGGCGCCTCCTTCGGGGCCGCGGACGGCGGCATCCTCGTCGCGGTCATCGTCTTGCTCGGACTGTCGGCGATCTTGTCCCTCGCGGAGACGGGCCTCGTGCGGACCTCCCGGGCACGGGCGCGCTCGCTCGTCGAGGCACGCCGCCACGGAGCACGCTCCCTCGAGCGCCTCACCGAGAGCCCGGAGCACTTCCTCGCGCCGGTGCTCTTGCTCGTCCTCATCTGCCAGCTCGTGGCGGCGACCCTCGTCGGTGTGGAGGCGTCGCGCCTGTTCGGTGCGCTCGGGGTGGTCATCGCGACGGTGTTCGAGGTGATCGTGATCTTCGTCGTCGGCGAGGCGGTCCCCAAGCAGTGGGCGGTGCGCCACGCGGATCGAGCCGCCTTGTTCGCCGCTCCGCTCGTCACCACGCTCATCGCCTTCCCGCCGATCCGCCTCGTCTCGGGGGTCCTGATCGGGTTGGCGCACCTGCTCACGCCGGGGAGGAAGGGCGGGATCGTCGAGCCGGACGTGACCGAGTCCGAGCTCCTGGCGCTGGCGGACGTGGCCGTCGATGAGGAGGTCATCGAAGACGACGAGCGGAGCTTGATCACCCAGATCATCGAGTTCGGTGACACGATCGTGCGCGAGGTGATGCGCCCACGACCGGACGTCATCGCCCTCGAAGCGTCGCTCACCGCAGAGGAGGCGCTCGAGCGGGCGATGATCTCGGGCCTCTCGCGCTTGCCGGTCTACAACCGTAACGTCGACGACATCCTCGGCATCGCCTACACGCGCGACCTCATGCGGACCATTCGCGACGGCCAGGGGCTCCGCTCCGTCGGCGAGATCGCGCGCCCGGCCCACTACGTGCCCGAGACCAAGCGCGTGGCGCCGTTGCTGCGCGAGATGCAGGGCCAGCAGTTCCACCTGGCGGTGGTGGTGGACGAGTACGGGGGGACGGCGGGCGTCGTCACGTTGGAGGACCTGATCGAGGAGCTCATCGGAGAGATCGCCGACGAGTTCGACGCGCACGAGCCTCTCATCGAGTCGCTTGGAGAGGACGTCTTCCGGGTGTCGGGTCGGATGGCCATCGACGAGGTGAACGAGCTGACGGGCGCCGAGCTCCCCGTCGGTGACTGGGACACCATCGGGGGCCTGGTTCTCCACTTGCGCGGGCAGGTGCCGGCCGAGGGCGAGGCCATCTCATGGGGAAATCTCCAGCTCGTCGCAGAGCGCGTGCAGCGCCGCCGGATCGGAGCCGTCCGCCTCGTCGGCCTCGCGAGCCGCAGCGAGGAGCAGCTCGACGACGATGGGGGCTACGCCGACGTGGCCGATGACGGCTCGGACGAGGAACCCTCCTACGACGAAGACCCCTACGACGAGGCACTCGACCGCTCGAGCGACGAGCGCGCGGCTGATCAGCGTGCGGACCGGGAACAGTGGCGGGACGAGCGGGGTGCTAACGCTGACGCCCCGAGGGAAGGCGTGGCGGGAGACGCCAGCTCGTACCGGGCGCTCGGCACCGACGGATCCGACGGGAGCCACTGGCGGTGAACCACGACAGACAGCCCGATGAGTTCGCCGATGACGCGCTGCGAAACGAGGAGCCGGGCAACGACGAGCCGGGCAACGACGAGCCGGGCAACGACGAGCCGGGCAACGACGAGATGGACCACGA
>JAODBN010000360.1 GCA_025463965.1 Acidimicrobiaceae bacterium | reverse complement strand
GAGCCGGACCTCGTGATCCACCCCGCCGCGTTGACAGCGGTGGACGCATGCGAGACCGATCCGGACCGGGCCTTCGCGGTCAACGCCATCGGGACCCGTCACCTCGCCGAGGCATCTCGCCGCGTCGGTGCGCACCTCGTCTACGTCTCCACTGACTACGTCTTCGACGGCCGCTCCGAGCGCCCGTACCGGGAGTGGGACACCCCGAACCCACTCTCGGTCTACGGCATGTCCAAGCTCGGCGGCGAGCGCGAGCTCGACGCGTCCTGCACCGTGGTGCGGACCTCGTGGGTGTGCGGGCGCCACGGCGCCAACATGGCGAAGACGGTCCTGCGCCTCGCCGCGGGCTCGCAGGGGCCGCTCCGCTTCGTCGACGACCAGCGGGGGAGCCCCACGATCGCCAGCGATCTCGCTTCGGTCCTCGTCGACCTGGCGTTCTCTCGTCGCCCGGGCATCTTCCACGTGACCAACTCGGGAACGACCACCTGGTACGGCTTCGCCCGAGCGGTGCTTGCCGCCGCGGGGCTCGACCCGGACCGTGTGGAGCCGATCGCGACCGCCGACCTGGTTCCTGCCCGGCCGGCACCGCGCCCGGCCAACTCGGTGCTCGACAACGCCGCCCTTCGGCTCTCGGGCCTCCCGCTGCTCCCGCCGTGGGAGGAGTCGCTCTCGGCGCTCGTCGTCGAGCTGGCCCGCCCGTGAGTCCTGTGGGCAGCGCGCCCGGCCCTCCGACGCCCCGACCGAGGAAAGCTGGACCAACAACGCCGGGTTCGAAGCGGTCCCGAACCCGCGGGCAAGTGCAGGCAAAGCGCGGCTCGGGGGCCGGTTCTGCGCACACCGACGCCCCGACCGTTGTGCCGGCACTGGTGACAGTGGCCGCCGTGGTCGTCAACTACGAGGCGGGCGAAGCCCTTCTCGAGTGCGTGGCGAGCCTGCGGGCAGCCGGTGTGTCCGAGATCGTGGTGGTGGACAACGGCTCGCGCGACGGCTCGCTCGCCGAGCTCGCTGCGGCGGACCCGATCGTGCGCCTCATCCCGAACGGTCGCAACCTCGGCTACGGCCAGGCCGTCAACCGGGGCGCAGCGCCGCTAGAGGCGCCCTACCTGCTCGTGTGCAACCCGGATCTGCGCCTCGATCCGGCGGCACCGGCCCGGCTCGCCGCCGTGCTGGAGGCCAACTCGGACGTAGCGATCGCCGCACCCCTCGTCTTGCGGCCCGACGGCGAGCGCTACCCCTCGGCACGCGCCTTTCCCAACTACGGCACGGCACTCGCCCACGCGCTCCTGGCACAGTTCTGGCCCGGCAACCGCTGGTCGCGCCATTACCGCAGGGACGCGGCCGGCGTGGACGAGCAGGACGTCGACTGGGTGTCGGGCGCCTGTTTCCTCGTTCGACGATGCGCGTTCGAGTCGGTCGGGGGCTTCGACCCGCGGTACTTCATGTACGTCGAGGACCTCGACCTGTGCTGGCGCCTGCACCGGGCCGCCTGGCGGGTCCGCTACGTGCCGAGCGCCCGAGTGGTCCACGAGCAGGGTCGCTCCACCTCGCGCCGGCCGTACCGCATGCTGGTCGCCCACCACGTCTCGACCTGGCGTTTCGCGCGGCGTAGGGCTGTCGGGTCCGAGCGTCTGTTGCTCGTGGTCATCGGTCCGGGAATCGTCGCTCGCCTCGTTGTTGCGCTCGTCAGAGAAGTGATTTCCGGGCGCCGCTCGCCGTCACCGCTCGCCGTCGCCGGTCCCGTGGACTGCCCGCGCGCCGCCGGTGTCTCGGATCGGGTCGAGTAGGCTGCGCCGGCAATGTCACGAGGCTCATTCGGGCGCACGGTGGCGCGCGCTGCAGCAAGTGGGGGCAGCAAGAACTACCGGGCTCGCCCTCCCGTTCTGTGGTACCTGCTGATGGTGGTCATCGTCGTAGGCGGCGTGGCGCTTGCCACGTACTCGCGTAACGAGCGACTTCACCCGGTGTCGGCTAGTGCCGCCGCGGGGCAACCGAACAAGACGGACAACTGGCACGTCGCTTTCGCGCTCGACATCTGCGGGCAGATGCAGCCCTCGCTCCCGGCCAACACCAACCTGTCGGCGGCGGGCCTGCGGACCTTCGGCGACGGGGTGATCGACGTCGACCCCGGCGCGGCCACCGACCCGTCCAAGTTCACCGGATCGAACGCCACGCTCGGGAACTTCGTCAAGACCTACGGGCACAACTTCTCGGTCTCGGCGACCAGTGTGCGTCTCCCTTCCTCGACGAAGACCTACACGAGCGGCCAGTCGTGCCCTGGCTCCAGCAAGACGCCGGGCAAGGCGACCCTCGTCGCCAAGGTGTGGCCCAGCCCTACGGGCACCGGAAAGATCGTCTCCGGCAATCCCGGCTCCATCCCGCTGAAGGACGGAGAGATGATCACCCTGGCCTTCGTGCCGAGCGGCGCTTCCATCCCCGAGCCGCCCTCGCGCTCCACCTTGCTGCAGGACCTCGGCACGGCCAGCACGGGGGGGAACTCCAGCACCTCGACGAGCAGCGCGGGCTAGTGCGGTCACCGAAACTTTCGACGGCGGCATAGCGATGCAAGCCCTGGTGCTGGTGGGCGGCCAAGGGACGCGCCTGCGTCCGCTCACCTACGACGTCCCAAAGCCCATGCTGCCGGTGGTCGGGCGTCCGATGATCGCCCGAGTCATCGAGTGGCTCGGGCTGCACGGGGTGCATCGCGTGGTCTTCTGCCTTGGCTATCGCTCGGACGCCTTCGTGGAGGCCTTCGCCGACGGTCACTGGGCCGGGGTCGAGCTCGAGTACGCCGTCGAGGACGAGCCGCTCGACACCGCTGGCGCCATCCGCTTCGGAGCGATGCAGGGCGGCCTCACCGACGAGCGCTTCCTCGTGGTCAACGGAGACATCCTCACCGACCTCGACCTCAGCGGGCTGCTCGCCTTCCACCTCCGCCACGGGGGCGAGGCGACCATCGCGCTCACCCCGGTCGAGGACCCCTCGGCCTACGGGGTCGTGCCGACCGACGACGACGGGCGGGTGATCGCCTTCATCGAGAAGCCCCCTCGCGGCGAGGCGCCCACCAATCTCATCAACGCCGGGACCTACGTCCTCGAGCCGTCCGTGATCGACCGCATCGAGCCCGGTCGGCGAGTCTCGATCGAGCGGGAGGTCTTCCCGGCCCTCGTGAAGGACCGCCAGCTCTACGCGATGGCCTCCGACGTCTACTGGCTCGACACCGGCACCCCGGAGCGGTACCTGCAGGCCCAGCTGGACGTGCTCGGCGGCAGCCGCCCGCTCGTGCTCTTCCCCGACCATCTCATGGCCGAGTCCGGAGCTCGCCTGGCGCCTGGCGCTCGCATGGACGGCGAGCTCAGCGGCTACTGCTTCATGGGCCCGGACGCCTACGTCGCCCCCGGGGCTCAGGTCGCCGACTGCGTGCTCGGAGAGGGTGTCCGAGTGGAGTCCGGGGCCCGGGTCGTCGGCTCGGTGATCCTCGACGGGGCGATCATCGAGGAGGGCGCGGTCGTCGAGCGCTCCCTCGTCGGACCGGGCGTGAAGGTCGGAGCCGGGGCCCGGGTGCACTCGCTGTCGGTGCTCGGTTCCGGAGCGTCCGTGATGCCCGGCGCGGTTCTCGACAGCGCGCGACTGCCCGTGTGAGACTCGGCCCAATGCGGGCCCTCGTCAGCGGCGGAGCAGGTTTTCTCGGCTCTGGGCTCGTCGACCGGCTGCTCGCCGAGGGCCACGCAGTGGAGGTCCTGGACGATCTCTCCACCGGCTCGCTCGCCAATCTTTCCGAGGCCAGGGCCTCGGGCGGGGCACTGCGTTTCCACCAGCTCGACGTGCGCGAGGCCGAGTGCGTGGAACTGATCACGCGTCTGCGGCCCGAGGTGGTCTTCCATCTCGCTGCCCGCTCGGGAGACGGGCTCGCACGCCCTCATCTCGACGCGGAGGTCAACCTGCTCGGCACGCTGCGGGTGCTCGAGGGGGCGCGAGCGGCCGGCTCGCGAAAGATCGTCCTCGGCGTGTCCAGTGCGATCTACGGGGACCTCGACGAGGCGGACCCGCCGGCCAACGAACATTTGGCGCTTCGTCCCAGCACCCCGCACGGGGTCGCCGAGAAGGCCGCGGTCGACTACTTGAGCGTCTACCGGGAGCGCCACGGGCTTGAGTTCAGCGCGCTCGCGCTGGGCTCGGTCTACGGCCCCCGCCGCCTCGGCACCGCCGACCCGGGGGCTCTCGCCGCCTTTGTGGCAGATCTCGCCGCCACGCGCCCGTGCGCGCTCGAGGGCGACGGGAGCCAAGCCCGGGACTACCTCTACGTCGACGACGCCGTCGACGCGTTCTCCCGGGCCTCGGGGCGGGGGAGCGGTCTGTTGCTCAACGTGGCCACGGGCCGGGAGACCACGCTTTTGGGATTGCTGGATCTGCTCGGCACCCTGACCGGGACCGTTCCCGCCGTCCGCCAGGGCGCCGCGCGCCCCGGTTCGGCCCGGCGCTCGGCCCTCGACCCCTCGCGCGCCGAGATCCACCTCGGGTGGCGCTCGTGGACATCGCTCGAGGAGGGGGCGGCGATGGTCCTCGAAGCGGCCGGGCTCGGCCCTTCAGCTGCACGTCTGGCAGCCGCCGGCGCTCCCCCCGGCCGTGCCCGGCGGGTGCGCGCCTCCTCGTGAGCGGCGAACCCACCGGGATCCGGCGCCCGTGAGCGGGGACATAGCGGTCCTCTGCGGCGGCGTGGGGGCCGCTCGTCTGCTGTCGGGTCTGCTCGAGGTCGTCGAGCCTCGGCGCTGCACTGCGGTCGTCAACGTCGGCGACGACTCGCGCATGCACGGTCTGCACGTCTCGCCCGACCTCGACACGATTACCTACACCCTCGCCGGCGCCTCCGACCTGGTGCAGGGCTGGGGCCTCGCGGGGGAGACCTGGGCGGTCATGGCCCAGCTCGAGGCGCTCGGGCGCCCGACCTGGTTCCGCCTCGGTGACAAGGACCTCGGCACCCACCTCTATCGGACGGGGCGCCTGGACGAGGGCGCCAGCCTCTCGGAGGTCACCGCCGAGCTCACCTCTGCCTGGGGGCTCGGGCTGCGGTTGCTGCCGGTGAGCGACGACCCGGTCAGAACTCGCCTCGAGCTCGCCGAGGGGGGAGAGGTCGACTTCCAGGAGTACTTCGTGCGCCTCCGGCACTCGGTGGCGGTGCGCTCGGTCCGCTTCGCCGGGGCGGAGTCGGCGCGCCCGGCGCCCGGGGTGCTCGACGCACTGGCATCGGCCGACGCCCTCATCGTCGCTCCGTCCAACCCGA
>JAODBN010000341.1 GCA_025463965.1 Acidimicrobiaceae bacterium | reverse complement strand
CGTGGCCGATCCCTGTGGTACGTCCGGCCAGCCCGTCGGAGCGGAGGGCGAATTGGCGGCGCTCGGCGCGCTCGAGCGGCGGCTGAACCATCCGCCGCCCGGCGAGGTGTGGATCGGCGACGACGCCGCGGTACTCGAGGGACAGGCGGGACCGCTTCTGTTCGCCAGCGACCTCGTCGCCGAGGGGGTGCACTTCGACCGGCGCCTGAGTTCGCTCGCCGACGTCGGGTGGAAGGCGATGGCGGTCAACCTGAGCGACATGGCGGCGATGGGCGGCCGTCCCCTGCGTGCCGTGGTGGCGCTCGCCGGGGCCTTCGGTGAGGAGCTCGAGGCGTGCTACGACGGCCTGGTCGCCGCAGCGGAGCGCTACGGCTGCCCGGTGGTGGGCGGCGACCTATCCGGGGCGCCGACGGGGGGCGGGCTCGTCTGCTCGATCGCCGTCCTCGGCACCGCCGAGGCGTCGGGCCCGGTGCTGCGCTCCGGCGCTCGCCCGGGCGACGAGCTCTGGGTGACCGGGCCGCTCGGGGCTTCCGCTGCTGGGCTGCGGTTGCTCGAGGCCGATCCCCGTGCCGAAGGGCCGCTCGTCGATCGCCACCGGCGTCCCCTCCCGCGCCTCGCCGAAGGCCGCCAGGCGGCCGCCTGCGGTGCCTCGGCCATGATCGACGTCTCCGACGGACTGGGCCTGGACCTCGATCGGCTGGCCCGCGCGTCGGGAGTGGGGATCCGCCTCGGCGAGGTGCCGATCGCCCCGGGGGCGACCGAGTCCGAGGCGCTCGGCGGGGGTGAGGACTACGAGCTCGCCTTTGCCGTCTCCCCGGGCACCGACGTCACCGAAGCGTTCGCGCGGGCGGGTCTCGACGTGCCGCTGCGGCTCGGGGAGGTCGTGGCCGATACCGGCGAGCGGAGCCTGCACGGAGGCGCTCTCGCTGCTCTCGGGTGGCTGCACGGGCCGAGATAGGCCCAGCACGCCAGCCATCAGGGCACCGCCTCCCGCTTCCAATGGGATCGCCCGCATGGACGGGTGAAGCCTGCCGATCCGGCGGCGCACCTCGGCTGAAGGAGCCAGTGCGCCGCCTGGGCGCTTGACCGCCGATCACTCCGGAGAACCAACGGTTCGCCCGGTCGTCCCATCGCTTAATCGGGAATCGCGCCCGGGCTCGCCCGGGCGCGATGGACAGCGAGCGTCGCCCGCGGGTAGACCGCGAGGTGCGGAGAGACGAAGTGATCAGTTTCATACCGCCACCGCCGAGCCGTACGGCTGTCGAGCGACCAGCACAGCGATGGAGGAGCACCGGTGAGCAAAGCGAAGGTCGTCGTGTTCGACGTGAACGAGACCCTCTCGGACATGGCACCGATGCGGGATCGGTTCACCGAGATCGGTGCGCCGGAGCTGATGGCGAACGTGTGGTTCGCCTCCCTGCTGAGAGACGGGTTCGCGTTGACCGCAGCTGGCGCGACCGAACGGTTCGCGACGCTCGGCGCGGGCGCCCTTCGTGTCCTGCTTTCCGGCCTCCCGCTGAACCGGGACCTCGGGGCCGCCGTCGAGCATGTGCTGAGTGGGTTCATGGATCTTCGCGTGCACCTTGACGTCCCCGAGGGCGTCCGCGCGCTTACGGCGGCGGGGCTGCGGCTGGTCACGCTCACCAATGGCTCGAGCGAAGTGGCCGAGCGCCTCTTTCTCGCCGCGGGAATCCGAGAGGAGTTCGACCGGCTGCTCTCGGTCGATGACGCCGGAGCGTGGAAACCGGCACCTCGCGCCTACCACTATGCCGCTGAGATCTGCGGAGTAGATGCCGGCGACATGCTGCTCGTCGCGGTCCACCCGTGGGACATCGACGGTGCCGCGCGCGCCGGCCTGCGGACCGCGTGGATCAACCGGGACGGCCGGCCCTACCCGGACTACTTCACCGATCCAGACCAGACGATCACCGCCCTTCCGGGGCTGGCCGACCGGCTCCTCGGCGACTAGCACGGCGTGCTTCGAACGCCTGGCGGGGAGACCGCTTGCGCGGTGCCAAGGCGGACCACCGTGTTGGGGGTCGCAAGCGATTGGCCTCATGGACCAACCTGATGCCAACTAGTGCCAACGATGCCAACTAGTGCCAACGATGCCAACTAGACAGTGGCGCCAGTGAGCTCGGTCGGGATTGTCGGAGGCGGGATCGTCGGTCTGGCGCTCGCCCATCACCTGGCAACCGAGCGGTCGGGCCTAGCCGTCACCGTGTTCGAGAAGGAGGCCGCGGTCGGGCTCCATCAGACCGGTCACAACAGCGGGGTGGTGCATGCCGGTGTCTACTACCGGCCCGGCTCCCTCAAAGCACAGCTGTGCCGGCGCGGCGCTGGGCTCATGAAGGCGTTCTGCCAGGACCAGGGGCTCGCCTTCGAGGAGATCGGCAAGCTGGTGGTGGCGCGGGATCACTCCGAGCTTGCTGCCCTCGACGAGATCGAGCAACGGGCGCGGGCGAACGGCGTCCCCGACTTGCGCCGGCTTTCCGGCGGGGCGCTTGGCGAGCTCGAGCCCGGCGTCGTCGGGGTCGAGGCGCTGCACTCTCCTCGCACGGCCATCACCGACTTCTCGGTGGTGGCGGGTCGCCTCTGCGAGCTGCTGGCATCTGCGGGCCACGAGGTGCGCACGGGGCAGCGGGTCGAGCGCCTCTTCGAGGAAGGCGGGCGGGCCGTCGTCGTGTCGGGAGTGGAGTCCCATCGCTTCGATCACGTCGTCGTGTGCGCGGGCCTCGGCGCCGACGCGCTGGCGAGTCGAAAAGGACCGCGGTCGGCTGTAGGGGCCGACCTGAGGATCGTGCCGTTCCGCGGTGAGTACTACCGCCTGAAGGGCGACGCTCGCCGGCTGGTGCGAAGCCTCGTCTATCCGGTCCCCGACCCGCGCTATCCCTTCCTTGGAGTCCACTTCACGCCCCGCCTCGGCGGCGAGGTGCTGATCGGGCCGAACGCCGTGCTCGCCCTGGCGCTCGAGGGCTATCGCCGCCGTGACGTGTCGCTGCGTGATCTGGCGGCGCTCGCCGCCTTCGGGGGATCGTGGCGCATGGCGAGGCGCAACTGGCGAGCCGGCCTGTACGAGCTCGCCGGCTCGGTCTCGCGGCGCGCCTATCTGGAGCGGGCGCGCCGCTACGTGCCGGCGCTCCAGCTGAACGACCTCTCGCCGGCTCCCTCGGGCGTGCGCGCCCAGGCCGTCAGCGCGAAGGGCGAGCTCGTCGACGACTTCGTCGTCGAGCGCCGTGGCGCGCTCAGCTTCGTGCGCAACGCTCCGTCGCCTGCGGCAACGTCCTCGTTCGCGATCGCCGAGCACCTGGCGGAGCGCATCGACATCTAGCGAGTTCCAACCAATATAGCGATTCTTCTATAGCTGGCGAAATTCGCTAGAGTCCGGGCTATGGACCCGGTGCGCAACCCGTACAGCCCAGGAGCGGGGACCCGTCCGCCAGCGCTCGTCGGGCGAGACCGCGAGATCGAGGCGATGGACGTCGCCCTGCAGCGGCTGCTGCTCGGGCGCGACGGCCGTAGCCAGCTGTTGACCGGCCTTCGCGGCGTCGGCAAGACGGTGATGCTGAACGAGTTCGAGCACATCGCCGAGGGCCGGGGCTACTTCCACGAGCACGTCGAGGTGGGAGAGGACGGCCGGCTGCCCCCACGGCTCGCTGCGGCGCTCCGTCGCGTCCTGTTGGCGATGGACGCCCGAAGGCGCATCGGCGAGCGCATCGGGCGAGCGCTCGGGGTGCTCAAGGCCTTCAGCATCCGGCTCCCCGAGGGGCCCGAGCTCGCCATCGAGGTGGAGGCGGTGCACGGGCCCGCCGACTCGGGTGATCTCGCCACCGATCTCGCCGGGCTGTTCGTCGAGATCGGCGAGCTGGCGCGCGACCACGGCACCGGGCTCCTCCTCACGGTCGACGAGCTCCACTACGTGGGCGCTCCGGTGCTCGAGGCGCTCGTCATGGGGCTGCACCGAGCGGCTCAGCTGCGCCTGCCGGTGACGCTGGCGGGTGCCGGACTGCCGTCGCTGGCGGCGCTCACCGGAGAGGCGAAGTCCTATGCCGAGCGGATGTTCACCTATCCGGTGATCGACTCGCTCAGCGAGGACCAGGCGCAGGAGGCCTTGGTGGTTCCGGCTGAGGACGAGGGCGTCGCCTGGGACGAGGACGCCCTGTCCCGTGTGATCCAGATCACTCGCGGCTACCCCTACTTCCTCCAGGAGTTCGGCAAGCAGGCCTGGGACGCCGCGCCGGACGGCGAGGTCATCACGCTCGAGGACGTCGACCGCAGCGTTCCGGTCGCCACCGCCGAGCTCGACGACGGGTTCTTCCGGGTGAGAACCGGGCGGACCAACGACGCGGAGCGCGCCTACCTGCGGGCGATGGCCGAGCTCGGACCGGGGCCGGTCCGCACTGCGCAGGTGGCTGCCACGCTCGGAAAGTCGGCGACGGCGCTCGGGCCGACCAGAGACGCCCTGCTGAAAAAGGCGCTCTGCTACTCGCCGCGCTGGGGGGAGATCGAGTTCACCGTCCCGATGTTCGCCGCCTTCATGAAGCGGTGGCTCCCACCTCCCGGAGAGGCTGCCCGAGCGGCTGACGAAGCTCTCTAGACGAATTCCGTCTTTATAGGGATTTACCTATAACCGGGTCGAGGCCCATCAACTGTTCAACTGTGACGAACGAGGGCTGCGTCAGGCCTCGGCGGGAGCGGGAATCTGTCGGACCGGCGGCTTGGTGACCTTGCCGGCACGGATGCACGAGGTGCACACGTTGAGGCGCCGCGGGCTGCCGTTCACCAGAGCCCGCACCCGCTGGATGTTCGGGTTCCAGCGTCGCTTGGTGCGACGGTGGGAGTGCGAGACGCTCATGCCGAAGTTCGGCTTCTTGCCACAGACTTCACAGACCGCTGCCACGACGACGCGCACCTCTTCGGATCAGGCCGGACGAACCGGGGAAATGCCGCTCCGGCGGGCAGTACTACCCGCCCGGGACCGGCTGACGAGGTTACCATCCTCCGCCATGGATCGGCACCCCGCCGGGGCCCCCGGCGCGAGGGGCCTTCGCACGCTGCACACCAGTCTGGTCGGGCGCTGCCGCTCGGTCGACCGCCGGTGCTCGTTGCCCTCGGTGGGGCGATGAGCAGCGAGCGTCTCGGGGGCGGTGAGCTCGCCGCCACGATGGTCGCCTACGCCCAGGCACTCGAGACGCACAAGGAGACGCTCAACCGGCTCAACGTCTTCCCGGTCCCGGACGGCGACACGGGCACCAACATGGCGCTCACGGTCCAGGCGGCCGTCGCCGAGCTCGAGCACCGAATCGGCGACTCGGTCAGCGCCGCCGAGTTCGGCCCGTCGGCTGTGGCCGAGGCGCTGGCGCACGGCTCGTTGATGGGGGCGCGTGGCAACTCGGGGGTGATCCTCTGCCAAGTGATCCGGGGCTTGTCCCGAGCGCTGGCCTCGGCGGGACCCGACGGCGCCGGAGCGAAGACGACCGCCGAGGCGATCGCCGCTGCCTCCCAGGCGGCCCGAGAGGCGGTGCTCAAGCCGGCGGAGGGCACGATCCTCACTGTGGCGGCCGCCGCCGCCGACGGGGCGCTCGCCGCCGCAGGGCAAGGCGAGAGCCTCACGGCGGTGCTCGAGGCGGCGCGCGAGGGTGCCCGCGACGGGCTGTGGCACACGCCAGAGCTGTTGGCGGTGCTCGCCGAAGCCGGGGTCGTCGACGCCGGCGGGGCCGGCCTGCTGCTCTTGTTCGACGCGCTGGTGCACGTCGCCACCGGCCGCCCGTTCCCCGAGGAGGTGGACCTCCCGCCGGCGGTTGCCGCGCTCGTCGAGCGCGGCGGGGCGAGCGGCTCGGGGGTCACCGCCGGCTGCGCTTCGGGCAGCGACGGAGACGACCCGGTGGCGGGCCTGCGCTACGAGGTGATGTACCTGCTCGATGCGCCCGACAAGGCGATCCCGGCCTTCAAGGACGTGTGGGCCGGGGTCGGCGACTCGATCGTGGTGGTGGGCGGCGACGGGCTGTGGAACTGCCACATCCACACCGACGACGTCGGAGCCGCTATCGAGGCGGCCCTCGATGCCGGGCGGCCTCGCCAGATCCGGGTCACCGACCTCGCCGAGCAGGTCGAAGAGGAGCGCTGGGTACGCCAGGGTGGAGAGCAGACCGCCGAGCCCGCGCCTGCCCCGGCCGCCGGCCCCGCGCCGGTCACCTCAGTCGTGGCCGTGGCGACCGGGGAGGGGATCGGGCGGATCTTCCGCTCCCTCGGGGTGGCGGCCATCGTGCCCGGCGGTCAGTCGATGAACCCTTCCACCGCGGAGATCCTCGAGATCGTGGAGTCGGCCCCCGGCGAGGAGGTCGTCTTCCTCCCGAACAACGGCAACATCTTGCCGGTGGCGGCCCAGGTGGCCCAGGTGGCGAGCAAGCCCGTGCGCGTGGTGCCCACTCGCGGGGTCCAGGAGGGCTTTGCCGCCCTGTTGGAGTACGACCCGCAGGCCGAAAGCGCCGCCAACGCCGAGGCGATGGAGGAGGCGGCGGCCCGTGTCGTGGCCGGCGAGGTGACCCGCGCCGCGCGCGACGCCGAGACGCCCGTCGGCCCCGTCCAGGCCGGCGAGTGGCTCGGGCTGTCACGGGAGGGGATCGAGGTGCACGGGAGCGGCCTCGCCGAGGTGACCTGTGCGCTCCTCGAGCGGCTGCTGGCCCCCGAGCACGAGATCGTGACCTTGATCGAAGGAGCGGGGGCGAGCGAGGCCGTCAGCCGTCAGGTCAGCGAGTGGCTGGCCGTGAAGCACCCCGGGGTCTCGCTCGAGCGCCACCGCGGTGGCCAACCGCTCTACCCCTTCCTACTCTCCATCGAGTGACCCCTCCTCGCCGTCCGTCGGGCCCGCGCGCGAGCGGGGCGTTCGCGGGCGGTCCACGTGCCAGCTCCCCCGCTGTCGGAGGAACCGTCGCCGGGCGCAAGCTGAGCCAGCTGGAGGGCTTGCCCATCACGCGCCTCGACAAGGTCAACGAACGACTCTCGAGCTCGTTCGCCGAGCTGGGCATCGTGAACGTGCTCGAGCTGATCACCCACTACCCGAACCGCCACGAGGACCGGACCCGCCAGGCGGCGATCGAGGACCTCGGCGAGGGGGACGCCGTCTCGGTCGTCGCCCGGGTGGCACGCGTCTCGAACCGACGGGGGCGCTCTCGGCGGGCGATCGTGGAGGTGGTGCTCGACGACGGCACCGGCCGCCTCTCGGTCACCTTCTTCAACCAGTCCTGGCGGGCCCGTCAGCTGCACGAGGGGATGCGCGTGGTGGCGTGGGGCAAGGTGTCGAGCTACCGCGGCGCGTTCCAGATGGCGAACCCGAGCCTCCAGGTCGTCGACGAGGGCGCGGACGTCCCGACGGGACGGCTGGTGCCCATCTACCCGGAGTCGGAGAAGGCGGGGATCGGCTCCCAGGTCATCGAGCGTGCCGTGGGGGAGGCGCTCGAACGAGCCGGGGCGTTCGCCGACCCGCTGCCGGCGCTCTATCGCAAACAGCTCGCCCTGGTGGATCGCACCGAGGCCTTCAACGCCATCCACGCCCCGGCGAGCCTCTCCGAACAGCGCGCCGCGCGCCGCCGGCTCGCCTTCGACGAGCTGTTCCGCCTCCAGCTCGCCCTCGTGATGCGAAAGCGCGCCGCCGCAGTCGGCGCGCGCGGCATCGCCCACCTCGTCTCGCCGCACGAGGCCGAGCGAGACCTCGTCGCCCGCTTCGTCGCCGGCCTGCCCTTCCCCCTCACCGCCGCCCAGGAGAGCGCTATCGGGGAGATCTCGGCGGACCTCGCCTCGCCGCTTCCCATGCACCGGCTCCTCCAAGGCGACGTCGGGGCGGGAAAGACCGTGGTGGCGCTCGCCGCCCTCTTGGTCGCGGTCCAAGGAGGCCACCAGGGCGCGCTGATGGTGCCGACCGAGGTGCTCGCCGAGCAGCACTTCGTCGCCGCGCTCGGGCTCCTCGGTTCGCTCACCGTCCCCGACCCGAGCCGTCTCGGCGGCGAGCGCCCGGTGCGCACGGAGCTGTTGACCAGCAGGACGCCCGCAGCCGAGCGCTCGCGCCTCGTCGCTGCGCTGGCGGCGGGCCAGGTCGACCTGCTCGTCGGGACCCACGCCCTCATCACCGAGGACGTGCGGTTCGCTTCGCTCGGGGTGGTGGTCATCGACGAGCAGCACCGCTTCGGGGTCGACCAGCGCGCGGCGCTTCGGGAGAAGGGCTCGGCGGACGAGGCGCGTGACCCCGACCTTCTCGTGATGACCGCCACGCCGATCCCGCGCACCGCGGCGATGACCGTCTACGGCGACTTGGACCTGAGCATCCTCGACGAGCTGCCGGCCGGTCGGGCGCCGGTGGCCACGCGCTGGGTGCGTGAGCTGGAGGACGAGGACACCGCCTGGGCAGCCGTGCGGGCCGAGGTCGCTGCCGGACACCAGGCCTTCGTCGTCTGCCCGCTCGTTCGCGCCTCGACAGACGGAGCCTCGAACAGCGCGTCGGGGGGAGAAGCCGAGGAGGCGGACCCCGCCGAGGACGAGGCCGAAGACGAAGGCTCGCTCGCTCCGGGGTCAGCGTCGAGCGCGACGGGAACGGGTCGCCGGCCGGGGCGCGCCGCGGTGGAAGAGGCCGAGCGGCTCGCCCGAGCCGAGCTCGCCGACTGTCGGGTGGGACTGCTCCACGGCCAGCTCCCGCCGAAGGAGAAGGAGTCGGTCATGGGCGCCTTCCGAAGAGCCGAGCTCGACGTGCTCGTGGCGACGACGGTGATCGAGGTCGGCGTCGACGTCGCTTCGGCGACGGTGATGGTCGTCGAGGACGCCGACCGATTCGGCATCGCCCAGCTCCACCAGCTGAGGGGCCGGGTCGGCCGTTCGGACCTCTCCTCGAGGTGCTTCCTGCTCGCTCCCGGGGCGGCGGGGCACGCGGCGATGCGCCTCGAGGCGCTCGAGCAGAGCAACGACGGCTTCGAGCTCGCCGAGGTGGACCTGGACCTGCGCGGTGAGGGCACGGTGCTCGGCGCCCGCCAGAAGGGCCGCAACGATCTGAAGCTCGCCTCGCTGCGGCGTGACCGCGACCTCGTGCTCGAGGCCCGGCGCGTCGCCGAGGCGATGGTCGCCGACGACCCGACCCTCTCGGCGAACCCGCTCCTCGAGGACGAGCTGCGGCTGTTCATCGGTGAGGAAGAAGCCGAGTACCTGCTGCGCAGCTGAGAACCGTTCGCAACCAATCCTCAGCCAGCTCTCAGCGGGCTCGACTGCAGCCGCCAGCTACTGCTCCTTTACTGGACAAGGCCAGACAAGGGGAGCGAGATGAGCGAGAACGCCCGACCGCCGAGACACAAAAGGAGCCTCCGGGAGATGACGCGGCGCGTCCGGGTCCAGACGGCGTCGGTCGCCATTGCCGCCATCGTCGCCACGGGGGCGATCGCGGCCGTGGGAGCGAGCGAGATCCCCGGCACGACCGCGGCGAAGAGCAGGGTCACGACGACGACCCCCTCCACGACGACCCCCTCCACGACGACCCCGGCCACGACGACGCCGAGCAACGGCTCGAGCGGCTCGAGCTCGACGACGACTCCGCCAACGACGACGACTCAGCCTCCCGTCGCCTCCAGCGGCCCGGCGAGCAGCACCTCCGGAGCGTCCTGAGATGGCCGACCTCGTCACCTTGTCGCCGCCCGCCAGCCCCGCTCGGGCGAGCTTTCGTGCCATCGGCACGACGGTGTCGGTGCTGACGGTCGATCCGGCTGCCCTCGGGCGAGCCGAGGAGATGCTGGCTGGCCAGCT
>JAODBN010000302.1 GCA_025463965.1 Acidimicrobiaceae bacterium | reverse complement strand
TTGGTGGAGCGCCAAGCAACGGTGGGACGGATGGCCTCGAAGTTGACGCGGGCCTTGTGCCGCAGGGCCGACTCCACGAGCGAGCGCACGTGGTCATCGTTGAGCAGGTGCGGGTGCAGGCCGAGCTCGGGCAGCTTGGTGGTCACCGCGTTGTAGTAGTGCTCTTCCTTCTCCGAGCGCGGGTTCGGGATGGACTCCACCGTCACCTCGACGGGAGCCACCCGCTGCACCCATTCCGCCAGCTGGCGGACGGAGAACGACTCGGTGAACTGGTTGAACACGCGGAACTCGCCGGCCTCGGCCGGATTGATACAGGCGAGCTCGACGCAGGCGAGCGTGTCGCGGATGTCCAGCATGGCCCGGGTCTGGCCGCCCTTGCCGTAGACGGTGAGCGGGTACCCCACCGCCGCCTGGACGGCGAAGCGGTTGAGGACGGTGCCGAAGACCGCGTCGTAGTCGAAGCGGGTCTCAAGGTCCGGGTGCAGAGCCGTCTCCGGAGTCTCCTGGCCGTAGACGATGCCCTGGTTGAGGTCCGTCGAGCGAAGGCCCCAGATCCGGCAGGCGAACTGGATGTTGGCGCTGTCGTGGACCTTGGACAGGTGGTAGAAGGAGTTCGGCGACTTCGGGAACGGCAGCACGTCGCTGCGGCCCTTGTGGTGGATCTCGATGAACCCTTCCTCGATGTCAATGTTCGGCGAGCCGTACTCGCCCATCGTCCCGAGCTTGACGAGGTGGATCGAAGAATCGAGTTCGGCGATCGCATAGAGCAGGTTGAGCGTCCCGACGACGTTGTTCACCTGGGTGTAGACGGCGTGGTCACGGTCGATCATCGAGTAGGGAGCGCTTCGCTGCTCTGCGAAGTGCACGACGGCCTCCGGCGCGAACTGCCGGAGCGTGTCCGTCACGAACGCGTAGTCGTTCAGGTCGCCGATGAAGGGCTGGATCGTGAGGCCCGAGACTTCTTTCCAAGTGGCGACCCGGCGCTGGAGCTGCCGGATGGGCACGAGGCTGCTGACGCCCATCTCGTCGTCGTAGTGGCGACGAATCAAGTTGTCGACCACACCGACCTCGTGACCCTTCTGGGACAGATGAAGGGCTGTGGGCCAGCCGAGGTAGCCGTCGCCACCGAGTACCAGGATCCGCATCGAGTAGTTCCTCTCGCTCTCGTGTCCAGACGGGGTGAGCACCGCCTCCGGGGCGTCCCGCGCGCGGCGCCGGGCGCCGGAGGGCCCGGGGACGTGTCGGGCCCGCTCTGGATGGACAAGGTTAGCCCAGGTCCCATATCGGACGAGGGCAACAGCGCTAGGTTGGGGCGACCTGGGCTCGCTGGGGAGCCAGCCCAAGGCTCGGGGAGCCCACCGCTGGATACTCATCTCTTTCACGACATCAACCGGCTCGCACAGCAAACGGCGTGGGCCCACGGCTTCGCCAGCGCTTTCGCGGTCTGGATTGGGCTGCTGCTGCTCGGCGCCATCGCCTTTTTTGCCTACCTGCGCGCCCGCTCGGGACTCACCGGAGGTGGGCCGCGCCAGGTGGCCGCGACGCTGTGGACGCCTCTCGCAGCGGCGATCGCCTTCGAGCTCAACCAGCCTCTCTCCCACGCGATCAACCGCCCCCGCCCCTACCAGAGCTTGTCTGGGGTCGAGGTGCTGATCCACCGGGCGATGGACCCGGGGCTCCCGAGCGACCACGCCACCGTGGCCGGAGCGGTGCTCGTCGGATGCTTCCTCGCTCGCGACCGGCTCGCGGGCGTGCTCGCGACCGTTGTCGCCCTGCTGCTCGCCTTCGATCGCGTTTATGTCGGGGCCCACTACCCCGGCGACGTGCTCGCTGGCCTGGGCTTCGGCGCCGTCGTGACTCTCATCGGCAGCATCGTCGCGGTTCCGCTGCTCGAGCGCCTGGTTGCAGCGGTGTCACGATCACCCTTCGGATTCTTAGTCGCGCCAGGATCGAGCCGACGACGCATCCCGAGCCGGCTCGGGAGCGCTGCAGTCCGTCCGCTTCGGACACCCGAGGAGGACGCCTCGCGAGCCACTGAGGCGGGCCCAGCTGCACGCCCACGTCTGCTCTCCTCCACGGGGGCGGTGCGCCTGATCGAGGGCCATCCCCTCTCACCGAGGCCACCGGGCGGGTCGGACGGTGCCAACGCCGGCGTGGAAGGTTCGTAGACCAACGCGGTCTTCGGGGCCGAGGGGCCTCACCCGCCGGTGCGGCGCAGCTGGCGGTGCTTCGCGATCTGCGCCAGCTGTCGTGGCAGGGCGGTCAGTAGGGGCGTTGTTGTAGCAACATGGAGCCGTAGTAGGCCCGAGTAGCTCAGTGGCAGAGCGTCCGCCTTGTAAGCGGTTGACGGGAGTTCGATTCTCCCCTTGGGCTCTCCGCGAGGGAACAGTCCAGCGTCTGGCCCAGGCCGGGGGGGACGAGGCTCTGGCGCAGGAGGCTTACAGCGAGCGCCGCACGGTCACAGCCGCCGGAGGACCTCGCGTCGACGAGGACGGCGCAGCCGTACCGAGAGCCTCACGTGGCCTCGGACGCGGGATTGCCATGCGCTTGGTGTCGAAGAGTGAACCGTCGGCTCGACTGCGGGATCTTTGCCGATCGGCCTGCACGGCTGACAGACAGCGCCGGGCGAGCGGTTAGCGGTACTCGCGAGGAATCTCGTAGACGCCTTCGGTGCGCCCGTCGCCGTTCTTGGCGGCGGCGGCGGCGGTGAGCGACTCCACCTTCTCCACGTCGACCGGCTCGAGCTCGATGCTCTCGTAACCGGGGTACTCCTCGGCCGGAATCGTCGAGTAGCCGCCCGCGGGATCGCGCACGATCAGGTTGTGCACCTTGCGCTTGCCCCCCTCCGGTACGCCCTCGAGCTCTTTGCAGATCTTGTAGGCGACCGGGAAGACCACAATCGGCACGACGATGCACAAGATCCTGAAAGTCCAGAGCACGAAGTTGAGCGAAAGATTGAGGTAGTTGGCGAGCACGTCGGTGGCGCTCGCCCCGAAGAGCACGAAGTAGAAGGCGAACACCGCGCAACCGAACGCGGTGCGGACAGGCCGGTCTCGGGGCCGATCGAGCAGGTGGTGCTCAGCCACGTTGCCGGTGAGCCGCTCCTCGATGAAGGGGTACATCATGAGCACGGTGAAGGTGATGCCCGGGAGCAAGACCGCGGGGAAGAAGACGTTCGGGATCATGTGGCCCGGAAGATGGATCTCCCAGCTCGGCATGACGCGAAGCGCCCCGTCGAGCCAACCCATGTACCAGTCGGGCTGGACTGCGTAGCTGACCTTCCATGGGTAGTACTGCCCGTACTGCCAGATCGGGTTGATCTGCGCGACCGCGCCGAGCAACACGGTGATGCCGGTCGTGAGGAAGAAGAAGGCCAGGGTTTTCGTCATGAAGGTCGGCCACAACGGCGTACCGACCACGTTGTCTTCTCGTGCTCCTGGCGTCTTGAACTGGGTGTGCTTATGTCGCACCAGCATGCCGAGGTGAGCGCTCAACAGTCCCAGGATGGCCAGGGGCAAGATGAGCACTTGGATGATGAAGAACCTCGGGATGATGGCGCCGTTCCCCGGGAAGTTGCCGCCGAACAGGAAGGTCGCCAGATAGCTCCCGGCGAAGGGCACGGACTCCAAGATGGAGAAGGCGATCCTGATGCCGGTGCCGGAGACGAGGTCGTCAGGCAGTGAGTAACCGAGGAACCCGTTGAAGATGCCGAGGATCAACAGGTTGGCGCCGACGATCCAGTTGACCTCGCGGGGACGGCGGAAGCCTCCGGTGAAGAAGATGCGCAGCAGGTGCACAACGGCCGAGCCGATGAAGATGTTGGCCGCCCAGTGGTGCATCTGACGGATCAGCAGGCCGCCGCGCACCGAGAAGGTGATGTCGAGTGTCGAGGCGAAGGCCTGCGACACGTGCTGACCGTCGATCGGCAGGTAGGCGCCGTGGTAGACGATCGACGACTCTGACGGGACGAAGTACAGCGTCAGGAAGATGCCGGTGAGCAGCAGCACGATGAACGAGTAGAGAGCGATCTCTCCGAGCATGAACGACCAGTGGTCGGGAAAGATCTTGTTGAGCAGATGGCGCCCACCGCGAGAGATGGCAAGACGGTCGTCGATCCAGTTGAAGAGGTTGTCGATCACGTCGTTCCCCCCCGCTCCCAGAACCCGGGGCCGACGGGCTCGTCGTAGCCGGCCTGCGCCCGCAGGTAGCCCGAGGAGTCGATGAAGAGGGGCAGTTGGGCGAGCGGACGCGGTGCCGGGCCGAAGATCGGCTCGGCGCCTGCGTAGATGTCGAAGAGCGACTGGTGACAGGGGCAGAGCAGCTGCTGGACCTGCTCTTCGTAGAGACCGACCGGACAGCCGGCATGGGTGCAGACCTTCGAGAAGGCGATGTAGCCCTGCGGAGCCCAGCTCTCCCGCCCCGGCTTGGTGACGATGGCGGTGGTCTGCGGCCGCACCAGGATGGTCTGGGAGATCGCGCCGCCGACGTCGCTCTCGGGGAACACCGTGAGGACGCCACCGACTTCGACGTCACCGACCTTCACGCGCCGGTTGTCGATCGTCGTGAGGTACGAGCCCTTGCGCCAGGCCGTCTTGTAGAAGCTCTTGCCCGGGAGCGGGCCGAGCGAGCGAATCAGCGGGAAAGCCGCCACGATGCCGAGGATGGCCGCGGCGGCACCCATGAGCTTGACGAGGAAGCTGCGTCGCTCGACGGCAACCTTGCCACGGGTGGCGAAGTCGCTGACGAAAGCCTCCTTCTCCTCCTTCGTCGTGGCCATCGGGGCGCGGGGTTCCTCGAAGGGACCGCGTGGCATCAAGAACTTGCCCCAGGCCGCCATGGCGAAGCCGAAGGCCAGCATGCCCAAGCCGATCGTCAGGCCCAGCCACTGCGTGGACCCGTTCTGGGTGTAGGCGATGCCGAATCCGACGAAGCCAACGAGCGACGCCAGGAACAGCACGGCCGTGGTGCGCTCGACGCGCTGGGGATGCTTGGCGGCCACCTGGAACTGGGGCGAGTCCGGGCTCACGAGGCCCTCCGCGTCCCGCTCTGGAGCCACCGGTGGCCCCTGCTCGTCAGACATGCTCGACCTCCCGCTGGCTCGCCGACCCGTCCCCACCCGGGTCCGAGCCATCTCCTCCCGAGCCACCCTCGGGTCCGTCCCCTCCGTGCTCCTCCGCACCCTCCGGGCTACGCGGCGTACGGTCTCCGATCCAGAAGGCGACGAGGACACAGAGCCCGACGCCGACGAACAGACCGATGAAGCCCTCGGCCACCGGGCCGACCCCACCGAGGCCGTTGCCGCCAGGGTTCACCGGGTGCTCGATGTAGCGCGTGACGTAGGCGATCACGTCGCGGACCTGGGAGTTGCTCAGCGTCCCGGGCCCGAAGCGGGGCATATTGCCCGGTCCGGTGCGGACAGCCTCGGCGATCTGGGTCTCGGTCACTCCATGAAGAGGTGGTGCATTGATCCCGCCGGAGAGGGCGTCGCCCGCACCGGTGATCGTGTGGCAGGGGGCGCAGTTCTCGGCGAAAATGCTCATCCCCTGGCTGACGTTTGCGCCCTTCAGGCTGACGTTGGGGATCGGAAAGCCCTTGCTCGAGGAAAGCGAGGCCACGTAGTCAGCGATCGCGATCGTCTGCTGGCGGTTGAACAGCGGCGGCTTGCGAGCCGGCTGCTGGGTCGGGTTGGCGAGCGGCATCCAGCCGCTCGAGACCCACAGGTCCACCGTCCCCGAGCCGACCCCTCGCAGGTTCGGTCCGAGGGCACTCCCCTGGGCGTTGATGCCGTGGCAGCTCGAGCAGCTCTCGTCAAAGAGGGTCTTGCCCTCGCTTTGCTGGGCCGAGTTGTTGGACGACGTGGCGGCGGTGAGCACCGAGCCGGACAGCCCGGGCGTCGCGGCCGGCTTGGAGGCCGGGGACCAGACGAGCAGCCCGAGGGCAAGGGCGGCCACCACCACGGCGGCGGGCGCGAGCAGACGGCGCAGGGATCGCACGAAGGGCCTCACGAGAGCAGGAAAAGGGCGCTGAAGAGCCCGATCCACACGATGTCGACAAAGTGCCAGTAGTAGCTGACTGCCTGGAACACCGGCAGCTCGCCGGCGTCCCCCTTGGGCCCGGACATGCGGGCGAGGAGGGCGATCATGGCCACGAGGCCGAGGAGCACGTGCAGGCCGTGCAGTCCCGACATGATGTAGAAGAGCGACCCGTAGGAGTTGGTGTGCACCCGGAACGGCAGGGTCTTCCACTCGAAGGCCTGGTTGCCGACGAACGCTGCGCCGAGCAGGAAGCTCACCACCGTCCACGCCCGGGCCTTGTTCCGCTCGCCGCGCTCGAGCGCCCACACGCCCATCTGCATGGTGGGGCTCGAGGCCAGAAGGACGACGGTGAACACGAGCGCCTGGTAGGTGTCGAGCTTGATCCCCGGGCCGGGCCAGTGGGCCCCCGCGTGGGCCCGAATGGTGAAGAAGGCCGCGAAGAGCCCGGAGAAGAACATGAACTCCGAGCCCAGCCAGATCATCACCCCGACGGCGAGGAGCTGGGGTCGCTGAGCGTGCACGGGACCTGAGACGGTCCCAGGCGAATCGAGGGCCGTCACCTCCGTCACGCCCCCTTTGTAGTCCAAGCTGGGTCCAGCCTCAAAACGAGCTGGCGAACCGGGACTCGGTGGGTGCCAGCGGTAGGGTCGTCGGGTGCCAGCAGCCGATTCGGCCTTCCTGCGAGCCTGCCGAGGAGAGCCTGCCGAGCACGTCCCGGTGTGGTTCATGCGCCAGGCCGGACGTTCGCTTCCCGAGTACCGCTCCCTTCGCGGCGAGGGCAGCATCCTCGAGGCGATCCGCCAGCCGGAGCTCGCTGCCGAGGTGACGCTCCAGCCCGTCCGACGCTACGGAGTGGACGCGGCCATCCTCTTCTCCGACATCGTCGTCCCGCTCGTGGGCATCGGCCTCGACGTCGAGGTGGTGCCCGGACGCGGGCCGGTGATCGCCGAGCCCTTCAGATCTCGCGCCGACCTCGCTCGCCTGCGCCCACTCGAGCCCGAGGTCGATCTCGCCTACGTGCTCGAAGCGGTGAAAATCCTGGTCGGCGAGCTCACCGTTCCGCTGATCGGGTTCGCCGGGGCTCCCTTCACCGTTGCCAGCTATCTCGTCGAGGGCGGTCCCAGCCGCGACTTCGCCCGCACCAAGGCGCTCATGCACACGGATCCGGCAACCTTCGGTGCGCTTCTCGACGCGCTCGCCGACCTCGCGGCGAGCGCCTTGCGCGCCCAGGTTGGGGCAGGCGCCGCGGCGATCCAGCTCTTCGACAGTTGGGCCGGGGCGCTGTCTCGAAGCGACTACGAGCGCCACGTGCTCCCCCCGACGCGACGTCTGCTCGAGGGCCTGGCGGACCTCGGTGTGCCCCGCATCCACTTCGGCGTCGGCACTGGCGAGCTGCTCGACCTGATGGGAGCGGGAGCCGACGTCGTGGGGGTCGACTGGCGGGTGCCACTCGATGCCGCCCGTCGGCGCGTCGGACCGCATCGGGCGCTGCAGGGAAACCTCGATCCGGCCGTCTGCCTCGCCGGCATCGACGCGGCGAGCAACGAGACTCGCCGGATCCTCGCCGAGGGCGGCGGGACCGGGCACGTCTTCAACCTCGGGCACGGGGTGCTGCCCGCCACCGACCCGGGAGTGCTCGGCGCGCTGGTCGAGCTGGTGCACGCCGAGACCACAGACGGGCGCGTGCCGGCCGGCGTCGGCGATCAGGAGCGGGCATGACCACCGGGGTGCTCGTGATGGCCTACGGGACCCCCCGCGGCCCTGAGGACGTGGAGGCCTTTTACACCGACGTGCGCCGCGGCCGCCCCCCTAGCGCCGAGCAGCTGGCCGACCTCGAGCGGCGCTACCGGGCGATTGGGGGGATCTCGCCCCTCAATGAGCGAACTGCAGGCCAGATCTCCGCCCTCGGTCGGGCCCTCGAGGAGGTGGAGGGCGGTCGCTATGTGCTCGCCTATGGCGCCAAGCACTCGCGCCCGCGCATCGAGGAGGCCGTCGAACAGCTCGTCGGCGACGGCGCAAAGGAGATCGTCGGCCTGGTGCTCGCGCCCCACTACTCGCGCCTCAGCGTCGGCGAGTACATAGAGCGCGCCAGGACTCGGGCCGAGGAGATCGGCATTCCCGCAGCGTTCATCGAGCACTGGCACACCGAGGACGCGCTCGTGGAGGTGCTCGCGCGCCGGGTCCTCGCGGCGCGGTCCACCCTTGGTGGTGGGGGTGAGGAACTGCCCGACGACGAGGGCATCGAGGTTTGCTTCACCGCCCATAGCCTCCCGGTCCGGATCCTCGCGGAAGGCGATCCCTACCCCGCACAGCTGGAGGAGACCGCCGGGCTCGTCGCAGCGCGCGCCGGTCTGGCCCACCACCGGGTGGGATGGCAGAGTGCCGGGCGGACGCCCGAACCGTGGATCGGGCCGGACGTGCTGGAGCTGCTCCGCACCCTTGCCGCCGAGGGCTACCGGGGCGTCGTGGTGTGCCCCGCCGGGTTCGCCTCGGACCACCTCGAGGTGCTCTACGACCTCGACATCGAAGCCCGCGGCCTCGCCCAGGAACTCGGCCTGGCCTTTGCCCGGACCGCCTCGCTGAACGATGAGCCGAGCGTCGCCCGGGCGCTGGCGGCACGGGTTGCAGCGGCCCGGCCGTCCGCGCCCGCCTGAGGCGATGGTCCCCCGGGTCGTCGTCGTCGGGGGCGGAGTGGCCGGACTCGCCTGTGCGCGCGCTCTCGCCGGCTCCCACGAGGTCGTCCTCCTCGAATCCGAGCAGCACCTCGGCGGGAAGCTGCAGACGGGCTCGCTGCTCGGCCGCCCCCTCGACCTCGGGCCAGACGCTTTCATCACCCGCGATCCCTCCGCCCTGCGGCTCTGTCGCGAGCTCGGCCTCGAGGACGAGCTGGTGGCGCCGGCCACCTCCGGCGCCTCGGTATTCGCCCGGGGGCGCCTGCGACCGCTCCCTGTCGGCCTCGTCCTCGGCATTCCGACCGACCTCAAAGCCCTTTGGCGCTCGGGCATCGTCGCGCCGACGTCCGTGCTTCGGGCCGCCCTCGACCTTCTGCTCCCGGGAACCGCCATCGCAGCCGACCCCCGGGCGTCTGCCGAAGCCGGCGGTCCGGACCCAACGGTCGCCGACGTCGCGGGACGCCGCCTCGGCCGAGAGGTCCTCGACAACCTCGTCGACCCCCTGATCGGCGGGATCAACGCCGGCGACAGCCGGGCGCTCTCATTCCTCGCGGCCGCGCCCGGGCTAGCCGAGCGCGCCGCGGGACGCCACAGCCTGCTGCGCGCGCTGCGCCCGCCTAGCGGGGCGTCTGTCCCCGATCCTCCCGAGGCGGCCACCTTGGTGACGAGCGGGCCGCCGAAGACGAGCTCGCTCTTCCTCGGCCTGACGGGCGGGATGGGCCGCCTCGTCGAGGCGCTCACCCGGGCCTGCGAGGCCGCTGCCGTGGAGATCCGCCGTGGCGCACCGGGACGGGCCGTCGCACCCGAGGGGAGCGAGGGGCTGTGGCGAGTGTGGGTGGGCGACGCGGTCCTCGAGGCCGATGCCGTCGTGCTAGCGGCTCCCGCGTACGCGGCGGCTCAATTGCTCTCCCGGGCGGCGCCGGACCTCGCGTCCGAGTGTGCGGCCATCTCTTATGCAAGCGTGGTCACCGCCACCTTCGCATGGCCGGCCGACGCCGTCCCGCGTGCGGTCGCCGACGCGCTCGCCGATCTCGCCCGCACCGCTAACCCGGATGCTCCGGCCGGCCGGCTACCGGGAAGCGGGGTGCTCGTCCCGCGGGCCGGAGGCCGCTTGATCACGGCGGCAAGCTTCACCTCGACCAAGTGGCCGCACTCCGCGCGCGACGGCGAGGTGGTCGTGCGAGCCTCGGCCGGGCGCCACGGCGACGACCGAGCGATCGAGCTCGGTGACGGCGAGCTCTCCGAGGCACTGCGCGGCGAGCTCGCCGAGCTGCTCGGCGTGCGATCGACCCCACGCGCGGAGATCGTCCAGCGCTGGCCCCGCTCGTTCCCCCAGTACCTGTCGGGTCACCGGGCGAGGGTGGCGCGCATCGACCGGCTGGCCGGTCAGCTGCCCGCCTTCGCGCTCGCTGGCGCGGCCTATCGCGGGATCGGCATCCCGGCGTGCATAGCCTCCGGTGAGCAAGCCGCCGAGCACGTGAGGCGGGTGCTCGCCGGAGCGGTGACCCCGCGCTGAGTGGCCCGGCGTACGCCCACCGGGGGACCCGGCACCGATCAGCGCCGGTGGCTCGCCGCCGCGGCGCCAGGTTTCTTGGCCCTTCTCGCCGGCGCCTCGCTCGCCCTATCGCTCCCCCCTTTCGGTTGGTGGCCGCTCGGCCCAGTCGGCATCGCCCTCCTAGCGGCTGTGCTCGCCGGGCGTCGAGCGAGGGACCGTGCACTGCTCGGACTCGCGGCCGGGCTGGCACAGTTCGCGATCGGGTGCCTCTTCGTCGCCGCGTTCAGCCTGCTGGGCTACGCCGTCTTGGTTGTCTTCGAGGCGTTGCTGGCAGCCGTTGCCACCATCCTGGTACCCGCCGGGCCCGGAAGGCTTCTCTCGCTCGCCGGCGGGCTCACCCTGGCTGAATGGGTCCGCGACCACTGGCCCTTTGGAGGGATGCCGCTCGGCGGCATCGCTCTTGGCCAAGCCAACGGACCGCTCGCCCCCCTCGCCCGACTAGGTGGACCGCTGCTCGTGACCGGCGCAACGGTCCTTGTCGGCGGGGCGCTCGCCATGTTGGCCTCCGGGATCGCGCGCGGCCAGGCGCGCCAGATGGCCACGGGAGCCGGTGCAGCCTTGCTCGTGGTCGTCGCCGCCGTCGCGGCAGCGGCCGCACCCTCCGGCGGCCCCGCGGTCGGACACCTCCAGGTGGCGCTCGTCCAAGGCGGCGGGCCCCGTGGGCTGACATCGCTCGAGAGCCAGCGCCGGGGTGCCCTCGCTGCCACCTTGGCCGAGAGCGACCGGTTGGCACGAGGGCGCGTGGCTCTGGTCGTATGGCCAGAGGACGTCGTCCCGCTCGCGACGACGCCGCGCGCATCGGCGGCTGTCGGTCTGCTCGGCGACCTCTCCCGGCGCCTTGGCGCCACGCTGGTAGCCGGGGTCACCTGGCCCGCGGGGACAGGCCGCTTCGCCAACGCGCTCGTAGCGACCGGGCCGTCGGGCCATCTCCTCGCGGTGAGCGAGAAGGCGCATCCGGTCCCCTTCGGAGAGTACGTGCCCTTCCGAGGCCTGCTCTCTCACCTCGTTGACCTCTCGGCGGTGCCCCGGGACATGGTGCGCGGCGACAACAGCGGGATGATCGCCACGCCCGCGGGGCGGCTCGCCGCGCTCATCTCCTTCGAGGACTTCTTCCCGGGCCGGTCACGCTCGGGCGTCCGGGCAGGGGGAGAGCTCCTGGTCGTCGCCACCAACACCGCTTCATACGCCTCGAGCCAGGTGCCCGACCAGGAGCTGGCCTCCTCGCGGCTGCAGGCGATCGGCGAAGGCCGCTCGCTGGTCCAGGCAGCCACCGCCGGGGTCAGCGCCGTCATCGACCCGCGGGGCCTTGTGCTCGAGCAGGGCCCGCTCGGAAAGGCGGTCCTCCTGCGAGCCGATGTGGCGCTGCATCGAGGAGCCACCTTCTACGAGCAGGCCGGGGACCTTCCCGTGCTGCTCGTGGCGCTTGCCGCGCTCTTCGGTGGCTGGGAGCGCTGGCGACGGAACCGTGAGCGCAGGGCCGCCCATGCGGGCCGAGGCCGCTCGCAAGACCGAGGCGGGGAGAAGCCCGCCGCGGCGCCTGTGGACGCGGCGGGACGAAGGAGCGGAGCGATTACCGGCGCTTAGCGCTCTCTCAAGCCGCCGTGCGAGAGCGGGACGGGCCGCCGGACACGACAAAGGCGTCCGGACGAGAGGCCTCAGCCGAGCTCGGCGGCCTGCCCGGAAGCGAAGGGGGTGCGGACCGAGTCCGCGACGGGGGGAACGAGAGCTGTGGTTGTCGCCGCCGAATCCCCCTCAGCGTGCTCGGCGGCTGCCCCGGCGGGAACCTCGTCGACCGGGGAGGCGAGTGGGCTCTTGTGCTTGAACAGGATCCTGTTGAAGATCATGAACTTGGCGCCCCAGATCACTCCGTAGGTGGAGAGATTGCCCAGCTCGACGAGGAGCGTCTGCACCTCCCGGCGCGAGGAGATCCGGTGCGCCTCGTGGCTCGCCACGCCAACCACCAGCGTGGACAGCGCGAGGCTGATCGCCGCGATCACCCAGAAGGGAACGACTTCCCGCCACACGTGCGACTTGCCGCTCTTGCCCCAGGTCCAGGAGCGGTTGAGGTTGTACGAGGGGATCGTGACGATCGCCGTTGCCAGGATGTTCGATACCTCGGAAGAGTCGAGGACCCAGCCACCGAGGTGCAGACTCCCGACCTTGACGATCCGGTAGAAGAGGTACAGCAGACCGAGCGAGAGGGTGGTCGTGATGACCGAAGTCGCTCCGTAGCGCCACATCTTGCCGAAGCCGGGAGTGGCCATCCAGGCCCGGAGCCGGGCCGTCGACGGCACGTGGACGTTCGACGGTTCGGAATACGGCATTGGTGACAGAGTGTAGCTTCGGACCGTGTCTCACGGGATCGCGGCCCTACTTGAGCTGCTGGACCTCGAGACGATCGAGGTCAACCTCTTCCGCGGCCGCAGCCCCGAAGGCAGGGTGCAGCGGGTCTTCGGTGGACAAGTCGCCGCCCAGTCCTTGATCGCCGCCGGACGGACCGTAGAAGCCGGGCTCGTCCACTCGCTCCACTCCTACTTCCTGCGCCCCGGGGATCCCACCGTGCCGATCCTCTACGAGGTTGACCGCATCCGGGACGGGCGGACCTTCACCACCCGGCGCGTCGTGGCGATCCAGCACGGCAAGGCGATCTTCAACCTCCACTGCTCTTTCCAGCGACCCGAGGAGGGCCTCGAGCACCAAGACCCCGTGCCGGACGCGCCCCGACCGAGCGAGCTCGCCGGGCCGCCGGAGCCGTCCGCAGGGGTCGATCTGCCCGTCCACTTCCGCCTCCCCAACGGGCTCGAGATCCGTTTCGTGACGGTGCCCCCCTGGGAGCGCGCCGACGAGACCGTGCCGGGAACCCGCGAGCAGCTGTGGCTCCGCTACGAGGACGAGCTGCCCGACGACCCCCTCGTGCACGCGGCGGTGGCCACGTACGCGTCGGACCTGACGCTTGTGGACACGGTGCTCCAGCGCCACGGAACGAATCCGTGGGGCGACGAGTTCGTCGGCGCCAGCCTCGACCACTGCATGTGGTTCCACCGGCCGTTCCGCTCGGACCATTGGCTGCTCTACGACCAGCACAGCCCGACGGCTCACGGGGCGCGCGGCTTTGCGCTCGGCACCTTGTTCAGCGAGAACGGCGATCTCGTGGCGAGCGTGGCCCAGGAAGGCCTCGTTCGCTTCCGGCGGCCGGCCTAGTGATCGCCTCGACGCTCACCTTCGGAGTGGGCTTCGGCGTGTTCATCCTCTTGTTCGTCGTCCTCGTGGTGGCGGTGATCCGCTTCGCCCGCGAGCAGGGACGGCGCGCTCGACGAGAGCGCGAAGGCCGGAGCCCGGGAGCGACTAGTAAGCCCCGCCCCGCCGACTCTCCACGATCACGCCGATCACCGCCGAGACCGCAAGGGTGAGGCCGAAGATCGCGGACCAGAAGCCGAACACGAGGGCGAGCGCGGTCATCGCCGCGCCGAGGCCGAGCACGAAGGGCCAGATGCTGGAACCAGGGAAGGCGCCGACCACACCGGCTCCGTCGCTCTGCTTGGCCTCGGGACGGTCCTCGGGTCTCGGAGCCATCCGGCGCGACCACCAGAAGTAGTAGCCACCGGGCAGCAGGCCGAGCAGGGCGAACGCGGTGAGCATCGCCGTACCGCCGTCGTCGTAGCTGAAAAACCAGTAGATCAGCGCAATCACGGCGCCGAAGGACGCCATGAACAGCAGGAGATGCGACTCGACCTTCATTCGCTCTCCTCTCCGGTGTCCGTGAAGCCGGTGGTGGCTACCCCGACGAGACCGTCTGTGGCGTGATCGCTCTGGCGATGCTGCTGGGTGGTGTGCTCGGGGTGGTTGAAGTCCCACACCGGGCGCTCGGAGCGGACGGGCGGCAGCCAGGTGAAGTTGTGGTGGACCGGCGGCGAGGCGGCTGCCCATTCGAGGGTCTGGCCGTCCCAGGGGTTCCCGGAGGCCACGATCGGGCGCCGCCAGGAGATATAGAAGTTGACCACCATGATGGCGACCGAGATGAACAGCAGGTAGGCCCCCACCGAAGAGACCCGGTTCAGACCGGTCCAGCCCTCCGATGCGGCGTACTCGGCGATCCGCCGGGGCATGCCGTGCAGCCCGAGCAGGTACTGCGGCAAGAAGGTGACCCAAAAGCCGATGAACATGAACCAGAAGCTCGCCTGGCCGAGGCGTTCTCGCAGCATCCGTCCGGTCATCTTGGGATACCAGTAGTAGAGACCCGCGAACCCGCCGAACACCGCCGAGCCGAACAGCACCTCGTGGAAGTGCGCCACGACGAAGTAGGTGTTGTGCGTGGCGAAGTCGACCGGCGGCGCCGCCAACAGGACGCCGGTGACGCCCCCGAAGAGGAAGACGATCAAAAAGCCCACCGCGAACAGCATCGCCGTCGTGAAGTGCAGCGACCCCCGCCACATCGTGCCGATCCAGTTGAAGAACTTGATCCCGGTCGGGACGGCAATCAAATACGACATCAGGCTGAAGAACGGCAGCAAGACGACGCCGGTCGTGAACATGTGGTGCGCCCACACCGCCGTGGAGAGCGCCCCGATCGAGATGGTGGCGAAGATCATCCCCCGGTAGCCGAACACCGGCTTGCGCGAGAACGTCGCGAGCACGTCGGTCACCATTCCGAAGTACGGCAGGGCGAGGATGTACACCTCTGGATGGCCGAAGAACCAGAACAGGTTTTGCCACAGCACGGGCACGCCGCCACCGGTTGTGGTGAATATGTGCGCCCCGAGATGGCGGTCGCACCACAGCAGGATCAACGCTGCGGTGAGCACCGGGAAGGCCACGAGGATGAGGATGGCCGTGACGAGCATGTTCCAAGTGAAGATGGGCAGCCGGAACATGGTGAGCCCGGGAGCGCGCAGGTAGAAGATCGTCGCGACGATGTTGACGCCGGTGAAGATCGCCGAGAAGCCCGTGAGCACCAGGGCGACGATCCACATGTCGGGACCTGCCCCGGGCGAGTTCACGGCGTTGGAGAGCGGGGCGTAGGCGACCCACCCGAAGTCCGCTGCGCCTCCGACGGTGAGGAAGCCAGCGATCATCGTGAGGCCGCCGGTGAGGTACAGCCAGTAGGAGAGGGCGTTCAGGCGAGGGAACGCCATGTCCGGCGCCCCCACCTGCAGGGGGACGATGTAGTTGGCGAGCCCACCGAAGGCGAAGGGCCCCGCGAACAGGTAGAGCATCAAGCTGCCGTGCATCGTGAACAGCTCGTTGTAGGTGTGCTGGGACACGATCGTGCCGTCCGGCGAGGCGAGCTGGGTCCGGATCACGACGGCCATCACGCCGGCCAGGCAGAAGAACACGAGCGAGGTGATCGTGTAGCTCTTGCCGATCACCTTGTGGTCGGTCGAGGTGAGCCAGTTGAGCACCCCGCTCGGCTCATGCCCGTGCTCGGGCTCCTCGGGGTGCGATAGCGGCGATGGGCGCTCGGCGAGGAGGGTCATGACGCGGCTCCTGACTGGGCCTGACTCGATTGCTGTGCGGTGAGCCACTGCTGGAACTGGCTCGCCGCCTCCACCTTGACGCTGAAGAGCATCTCCGCGTGGTAAAGCCCGCAGTACTCAGCGCAGTGGCCTTGGAAGATTCCCGTCGTGGTCGTGGTGAAGTCGAAGACGTTCGGGTGCCCCGGCAGTGCGTTCCGACCGAAGTTGAAAGCGGGCACGTACAGCTCGTGCACCACGTCGGGCGAGGTGAGCACGATGCGGACCGTGGAGTGGTCCGGCAGGACGAGCCGGGGGTAGAGCGGGGAGTTCGGCGACTGGGCGAGCAGCGCCGGCTCGGCGCCCGTCTGCACGATCACGCCCTGGGATCGGCCGTTGCCGTCCTGGTAGATGAAGCGCCACCCCCATCGGTAGGCGACCGCGTGGATCGTCTCTGCCGGATGGGTGGAGACAGCGTCCACCTCGTTCTCGGTGACGACGGTGAAGTAGAAGATGAAGCCGACGATCACGATCGGGACGGCCGTGTAGACGATCTCCAGCAAGAGACTCGAGTGGAACTGGCGCGGGATCTCGTCGGAGCGGCGGCGCCGGTATCGCACGATCGACCAGAAGATCAGCGCCCAGACGATGATCGCCACGATGATTCCGGCGATCACCATGCCCACCCAGAGCTTGAACTCATCCTTGCCCTGGACTGTGGCACCGCGGAACGCCCCGAAGGTCGGCGCGTTGCAGCCGCCGAGCACGAGAGCGCCCCCGAGGAGAAAGAGCGGCACCGCCGCTCGCCGGAGCCGAATCGCACGCGCCGAGCGGGCGCCGCGACTCGCCTTGGTCCCGTTGAGGGGCGATCCAGCGGTCACGGCGACGACACTAGCGAGCGCCCCCCGACTGGAGCCAACTGAGAACCGCGCTTTTAGAAGTGCGCCGAAAGGCGCTGACGAACGGCCGGTGCTGGACGATCGCTCAGCAGGCTTCTCTCCGCCGAGGCTCAGCGATCCCGGTCCTCGCGGGCACGCGCCGAGGTCTCCCGGACCACCCGACGGGTCACTCCGGCCACCACCCCGAGCCCCCTGGCGCCGCGGCGTGCCACCACGCCAGCGCGTGGCGCGAGCGCGGCAGCGGCCGCCCCGGCCGCCGCTGCC
>JAODBN010000291.1 GCA_025463965.1 Acidimicrobiaceae bacterium | reverse complement strand
CCGGTCTTGAGGCGAGCGATGAGTGACGCCAGTGAGGTCCGGCCGCATCTGGAGCGCCGGTTCGCGAGCCAGCAGATTGTCTTCTGGCATGACCCGGACGGCCAGTACGCCGAGGACCTGGATGCCGACTTGCCGGGAGTGGAGACGATCCGGGTCGCCGATAACGAGTTCGCGGTCCGGTACCGGCTGCTCCGCGGCGAGCCCACAGGCAAGTTCCTCGTCTACCGGGCGGGCCGGGTGCCGGACGGCACCGGTAACTGGCTGCTGGACCTAGAGCTGGCTTACGGGGTCTTCACCGCCGATCGTGGTTCCCTCATCGCGCAGGATCTCGGCCTGAGGGCCGAGGGCGTCGATGAGGTCGTCCGGAAGCACGGGAAGTTCTTCAACGCGGCCCAGCGGGTCGAGGCACTCAAGGCGCTGCTGAATCCCGGGGATGACCTCGACCGCCTCCGGGCGAAGATGGTCGCCGTGGTTCTCGGCCAGCGGGACCACGTCCTCTCTGAGATCACGCGGACGCTCCTCGTCGAGAACGCGCAGGGGCAGCACGCCAAGTACGACGCGATCGCCGACTACGGGCTCGACGACTTCCACTGGCGGGGCGTCGCCAGGATCTACGGGTACGAGTCAGACTCGCCAAGCGTCGATGACCTAGTGCTGTGGATCTTCCGGCAGGCAATCGACGGCTTCAAGTCCGACCGGCCCGGTGGCCTGCAGAACATCCAGTTCGACTTCGCGAACCTGCGGAACGACCGTCGGAGCGAGAAGGCCCTCGCCACGCTGGCGCGGCGTGTAGCCAGTGATCTCGGCTACGCCGCGACGATCGAGGACACGAGCTTCCGTGACCTCGTGGCGGCAGACGTGTTTGAGGAGGCCGACCGGAAGATCATCAGTGACCTTGCCCGGATGGTTGCCGAGCAGGCGATCAGCGCACGCGAGGTCGCCGAGGTGGTCCGGGAACGGCAGAACAGCTTCTGGTACGAGGGGTACCAGAAGCTCTACAAGGCCATCTCCAGCGCCGCCGAGCTGCTGGGCGCGATTGCCACCGTCAATCTCACGGTGAAGTCGTTTGACGACGGGCTGGAGCGCTACCGGCGGGAGTGGTTCCGCATTGACCAGCTCTACCGCCAGTTCGTGTTCTTCGTGCGCACCGCCGAGCATCAGCAGCCGCTGGAACCCTTGCGGAAGCAAGTGGAGAAGCGGTACACGAACGGGTTCCTCTACGAGCTGGGCACCGTCTGGCAGCAGCGGGTGGACGAGACCGGCCGGTGGCGCTCCTCCACTCTCAGCTCGCAGGCATCCTTCTACGCCCGCTATGTCGAGCCGCTGGTCCGGGACGGCGATAAGAAGGCCGTCGTCGTCATCTCCGACGCGCTCCGGTACGAGGTGGCGGAGGAACTCGGGTCGCGCATCCGGCAGGAGGACCGGTACGACGCATCCCTGGACGCAGTGCTCGGCGTGCTGCCGAGCTATACAAAGCTGGGCATGGCGGCGATCCTCCCACACTCGTCGCTGGAGCACTCTCCCGATGCCAAGGCCGTCCTCGCGGACGGGCAGCCGACGGACGGGACGATCGATCGGGGGAAGGTCCTCCAGAAGGCCAGCGGTGCGGCGATCCAGGCCAAGAACTTCAGGGCCCTCGGCCCCGACGAGCGGCGGGACCTCTTCAAGGCGAACCGGGTCCTGTACGTGTACCACAACCGGATCGACGCCACCGGCGACAAGCCCGACACCGAGCAACAGGTCTTCGAGGCCGCCGAGGACGCGCTCCGCGAGCTCGTCGCCCTCGTGAAGATGCTGGCCAACGCCAACGCCACGAACATCTTCATCACGGCCGACCATGGCTTCCTCTTCCAAGATGAAGCGCTGCCAGAAACCTTCTTCCTATCGACCAAGCCGCAGGGCGACGACATGAAGGTCATCAACCGGCGGTTCGTCCTAGGGCGCGGTCTCAAGCCCGACAGCGCCTTCACGACCTTCACCTCCGCCCAGCTCGGCCTCCAGGGCGACCTGGAGATCCAGGTCCCCAAGTCCATCCTCCGGCTCCGCGTCGCCGGTGGCGGATCGCAGTTTGTGCATGGCGGGGCGACACTCCAGGAGATCGTCGTCCCCGTGCTCATGGTGAACAAGAGGCGGAAGAGCGACATCCGGCCGGTCAACGTCGAGATCTGGCCCGAGTCCGACAAGATCACCACCGGGCAGGTGGCCGTCCGGCTCTTCCAGGCCGAGCCGGTGAGCGACAAGATCCAGCCGCGCACCCTCCGTGGCGGGCTGTACGTCGGCGACGCGCTAATCTCGAACACCGTCTCCCTGACGTTCGACCAGGCGACGGAGGACAAGCGGGACCGGTACCAGCACGCCCGGCTGCTCCTTAGCCAGGACGCCAACGCCTACAACAACCACGCCGTCGAGTTCCGCCTCGAGGAGCCCATCCCGAACACCACCCAGTGGCGCACCTACGCCAAGGTGAGCTACATCTTGAAGCGGTCGTTTACGTCCGACTTTGATTTCTGAGGGGAACGGACCTGGGATGAGCGAGACCGAGAACGGGGCAGCGGGCGCGGGCGCGGGCACTGACATGGCGCAGCAGAGCGACCTCGACTTC
>JAODBN010000269.1 GCA_025463965.1 Acidimicrobiaceae bacterium | reverse complement strand
GACCCGTAGCGCCGCCGCTCGTCGATGAGCGCAAGGGGCCACGGCGTCGTGGTCACAGGCGGCGGCACCGCTGGCCACGTGCTTCCGGCCCTCGCGGTGTGCCGGGCGCTTGTCGAGGGCGGCCGCGAACCCGGCGAGGTCCGCTACGTCGGCTCCAGTCGTGGCATGGAGGTGCGCCTCGTGCCCGAGGCGGGTTTCCCGCTCCTTCTGCTGCCCGGGCGCGGCATCGAACGGCGACTCAGTCGTGCGGCGGTTGGCGCGGCGCTGGGGCTCGTCGGCGCCGGCTTCGAGGCGCTCGTCCTGCTCGCGCGGGACCGCCCCGAAGCGGTGGCCACCGTCGGCGGCTACGCAGGGGTGCCCTGCTCGCTCGCCGCGTTCCTCCTTCGGATACCGGTCGTCGTGGTGAACGTCGACGCCGTGCCCGGTGCCGCGAATCGCCTGGCCGGGCGCTTCGCCAAGGCCTCGGCGATCGCCCTTCCCGGCACGCCGCTTCCGCGTGCCGTGCTCACCGGTGCCCCCGTTCGTCCCGAGGTGCTGGCCGTGGACCGCACCCCCGAGGGGCGCGCCGCGGCGCGCGCCGTGCTCGGGTTCCGAGAGGACCAGCTCGTGGTGGCGGTCGCCGGGGGCTCGCTCGGCGCGCGCAGGCTGAATGAGGCTGCCCTCGGCCTCGCCCGGCGTTGGGCCGGGCGCCGGGACCTGGTGCTGTACCACGTGGCCGGTGAGCGAGACCACGAGCGGGTCTTGGCCGGCCGGCCGGCGCCCGAGCCCGATGGGCTCGACTACCGGGTCGTGGCCTATGAGTCCCGCCTGCCCGAGCTGCTGGCCGCGGCCGACCTCTTCGTCGGCCGAGCCGGGGCCTCGACGGTTGCCGAGCTGTCGGTGGTGGGCACCCCGAGCGTGCTCGTCCCCCTACCGGGAGCTCCGGGCGACCACCAGACGAAGAACGCCGCCCGTCTCGCCGAAACCGGGGCTGCCGTCGTGCTCGCCGACGCGGATGCAACCGCCGAGCGCCTCGGAGAGGTGGCGGAGTCCCTTCTGGCCTCTCCCCAGCGACGCGAGGAGATGGCGGAGGCCGCCCGGCGCCTCGGGCGCCCGGACGCCGCCTCCCGGGTCGCTGCGCTCGTCGAGGAGGCGGCTCGAACCCCGTCCGCCCGACCGCGTTGGCGAGAGCGCGCCGGGAGGGCTCGATGAGCCCGGTCGGCGATCTCGCGACGGCGGGGCCGCTCGAGCTCGGCCGCCCGCGCCGGATCCACGTGGTCGGGGTCGGTGGAGCGGGGATGAGCGCGATCGCGACGGTGCTGGCTCGCATGGGTCACCAGGTGTCGGGGAGCGACCTTCGCGACGGGCCTGCGCTCGATCGCCTGCGGGCGAGCGGTGTGCGAGTGAGCGTCGGCCACAGGAGCGAGAACCTCGGCGATGCGGAGGTGCTGGCGGTGTCGACGGCGGTAGCCGAGTCCAATTCCGAGGTGCGCGAGGCGCGTCGGCGAGGCCTGCCCGTGCACTCGCGAGCCGAGGCGCTTGCCGCGGTGGCCGCCGAGCGCCGGTGCGTGGCCGTGTCGGGCACCCACGGCAAGACGACGACGTCGTCGATGCTGGCTCTGATCTTGGTGGACGCCGGCGCGTCGCCCTCCTTCGTGGTCGGCGGAAATCTGCCCGTCGTGGGCACGAACGCGGTCTGGGGACCGGGCGAGTGGTTCGTCGTCGAGGCCGACGAGAGCGACGGGAGCTTCCTCTCGCTCGATCCCGAAGTGGCGCTCGTCACCAACGTGGAGCCGGACCACCTCGACCACTACGGCAGCTTCGAGGCGCTCGAGACGGCCTTCGGCCGCTTCCTCGCCGGTGCCTCCCTGCGGGCGATCGTGTGCGCCGACGACCCGGTCCTCGGGCGCCTGGCCCCGCCCGACGCCCTCGGTTACGGCTTCTCCCAAGAAGCGGACCTGCGCCTCTCGCAGCTGCGCGGCGGCCGCAGCGACGTGGCCTTCGTGCTCTCACGGCGCGGTCGCGCGCTCGGCGAGATCGAGCTCCCGGTCCCCGGTGCCCACAACGCTCTCAACGCGGCAGGCGCGATCGCCGCGGCCGAAGTTCTCGGGGTGCCCTTCGAGGACTCCCGACGGGCGCTTGCCCGCTTCGGCGGTGTGGCCCGGCGCTTCGAGTTCCGTGGGGAGCGCAACGGGGTCACCTTCGTCGACGACTACGCCCATCTTCCCGGCGAGGTGGTCGCGGCGCTGGCCGCGGCGCGGCGCGGCGGGTTCGGCCGGGTCGTGTGCGTCTTCCAGCCACACCGCTACTCGCGCATCGCCACGCTCGCCGAGGGCTTCGCCGACGCGTTCACCGACGCCGACCTGCTCGTGGTGACCGGCGTCTACGCCGCGGGCGAGCAGCCGCTTCCGGGCGTCAGCGGCGAGCTCGTCCTCGATGCCGTGCGGGCCGCGCACCCCGAGCTGGGCGCCACCTACGTGCCCGAGCGCGACGCGCTCGCCGCGTACCTGCGCCAGGTGTTGCGACCGGGCGACTGCTGCCTCACTCTCGGCGCGGGAGACCTGACCGGGCTTCCTGACGAGCTGTTGACGGGCGCTTCCTGGTGAGCCGGACGAGCCTCGCCGAGGCGCTCGAGCACGCCGCTGGTGTTCTCGGCGCGGACGCGCGCCGTGACGAGCCGATCGGGGTCCGCACCACCTACCGGGTGGGCGGTGCAGCCGCGCTCTTCTTCGAGATCGCCGACGAGCGGGCGCTCGAGCGCGTCGCCGCAGCGGTGGCCGAGAGCGGGGTGGACACGCTCGTGCTCGGACGTGGCTCGAACCTCGTGGTCGCCGACGCGGGCTTCCCGGGGCTCTGCGTCACCTTGGCGGGAGAGTTCGCCGAGCTCGGTATCGACACCGACGGTCAGCTGATCGAGGCGGGAGGGGCGCTCGACTATCCGGTGCTCGCCCGGAGGGCCTCGGCCGCGGGCTGCTGCGGAATGGAGTGGGCGGTCGGCATTCCGGGAACCGTCGGCGGCGCCGTGCGGATGAACGCCGGTGGCCACGGTGCCGAGACCAAGGACTATCTGGTATCGGCCCGCCTGGTCGACCTGGCGCACGGGACCGACCGCGTCGTCTCCGCCGCCGAGCTGTCCTTCTCCTACCGCCGGTCTGCGGTCCGGGCGAGCGAGGTGGTCTGCTCGGCCACCTTCGCGGCCGAGACGGGCGATCCTGCGGCTTCGGCCGCGAAGATCTCCGAGATCGTCGGGTGGCGGCGGGCCAACCAGCCCGGCGGTCGCAACGCCGGCTCGGTCTTCACCAACCCGCCGGGCGACGCCGCGGGGCGAATCGTTGAGGCCGCCGGACTGAAGGGCTTGCGCCTCGGCTCGGCCGAGGTCTCGCCCCGCCACGCCAACTTCGTCCAGGCCGACGCCGACGGCTCGGCCGACGACGTCCACCGCCTGGTCCGGGAGGTCCAGCGCCTCGTCGCCGAGCGCCTCGGCATCGAGCTGTCGACCGAGGTGGCCTTCGTGGGCACCTTCTCGTGAAGAGCGCTGTCGGCGCGGCCGTCGGGGCGGCGGCGTGGTGACTGCCGAGCCGCCGGTGCCGTCGGGCCGGCTCGTTCGCGACCCCCGCCTGCGAGAGCGCAAAGCGGCGGTGGCCCGCCAGGCGGGGAGGCGCCGCCTCCGTGGCCTCGCGGTGCTCGCCGTCGGTGTGGTGCTCGTGGTGGCAGCGCTGCTCTTGCTGCACTCCGCGCTCTTGTCGGCACGCGCCGTCACCGTGCGGGGCGCGCTGCACGAGAGCAGAGCGGAGATCCTGGCGGTCTCGGGCCTCGCCAAGCGTCCGCCGCTGATCGACATCGACCAGGCCGGCGTGGCGAGCGCCATCGAGGCGCTGCCGTGGGTCCGCACGGCCACCGTCAGCCGGCACTGGCCCGACGGGGTGTCCGTGAACCTGGTCGAGCGCCAGCCGCTCGGCGAGGTGCCCCTCGCCGGCGGCAAGGACGCTGTCGTGGACCGGTCCGGGCGCGTGCTCGAAGAGGTCGCGGGGCCTCCGTCCGGGCTGGTCGTGCTGACGGGGGTGGGGTCGGTTCCGCGTCCGGGCGGCTTCCTGCAGGCCTCCGACGGGCCGCTCTTGCAGCTCGCCGCCCAGCTCCCGGCCACGATCGCCCCGCGGATCTCGTCGATCTCCAAGACGATCACCGACGGGCTCGTGCTGCGGGTGACGCACGGTCCGCTCGTCGTGCTCGGCTCGTCGTCCCAGCTCGGGGCGAAGATGGTCTCCCTCACCACGCTCCTCGACAAGGCCTCTCTCAACGGAATCGTCACGATCGACCTGCGAGTTCCCGCCGCCCCGGTCTTGACCCCGTGAGCTGGGCGTCCTATGTTCGTCATGTTCTGGTCGCCAGGAGTTCAGCGGCCCGCACCGGTGCCGGGGAGCAGGCACCTCTCAGCCGTCCTGCTGGCGATCCCGCGCGGGACCGGCGGCGCCGGTTCCGGGGCGCTCCCTTCCCGTCCGTGGCGTGCCTAGCTGCTTACCCCTCCCGATGACCACCGAGCTCCTGGCAGGAAGGCAAGGGCAGGAATGAGCGCCGCATCTCAGAATTTCATCGCCCTCATCAAGGTCGTCGGGGTCGGCGGTGCCGGCGTCAACGCCGTCAACCGCATGATCGACGCGGGCTTGAAGGGGGTCGAGTTCATTGCCGTGAACACCGACGCCCAGGCGCTCTTGATGAGCGAGGCCGACATCAAGCTGGACATCGGCCGCCAGCTCACCCGGGGCCTCGGCGCTGGCAGTGACCCCGAAGTCGGCCAGGCCGCCGCCGAGGAGCACCTCGAGGAGATCGAGGAGGTGTTGAAGGGCGCCGACATGGTGTTCATCACCGCCGGCAAGGGCGGCGGCACCGGGACTGGCGCCGCGCCCGTGATCGCAGAGGTCGCCAAGAGCCTCGGTGCTCTGACGATCGGGGTCGTCACCCGTCCCTTCGCCTTCGAGGGCCGCCGGCGCTCCAGCCAGGCCGAAGCCGGCATCCAGCGTCTGAAGGAAAAGGTCGACACCCTCATCATCATCCCGAACGAGCGCCTGCTCACGCTGGCCGACTCGAAGACCTCGATGGTCGAGGCGTTCAAGATGGCCGACGAGATCCTCCTGCACGGCGTGCAGGGGATCACCGACCTGATCAACGTGCCCGGGGTGATCAACACCGACTTCGCCGACGTGAAGACGGTGATGCACGACGCCGGCACGGCGATCATGGGCATCGGCACCGCCTCTGGCGACAACCGGGCCCTCAACGCGGCCAAGCACGCCATCACGAGCCCGCTGCTCGAGGCGTCGATCGAGGGCGCGCGAGGGGTCCTGCTCAACATCGCCGGGGGACCGGGGCTCGGCTTGTTCGAGGTCAACGAGGCGGCCGAGGAGATCCACGCCCACGCCCATCCGGACGCCAACATCATCTTCGGCAACGTGATCGACGAGTCCCTCGGCGAGACGGTCCGGGTGACGGTGATCGCTTCGGGCTTCGACCGCTTCGAGGAGCGAAGCACCGACACGGCCCGGGGATCCACGCCTCGCCGCTCGGACGGCGGCGCTCGCCCGCGCGGCACCGAAGGCGGCACCGGAGCGCCGGCGGCCGAAGGCGGGTCGGTCGATGTCTTCGCCGTGGGCGGCGACGACCTCGACCTCGGCGACGACGACTTCGACGTCCCCTCCTTCCTCCGCTAGCCGGCTGGAACCGCCCGGCGGGCGCGCACCTGCGCACCCCGCCCCTTGGGAGATCTCCAGGGCCGTGGCGCGGCTCTGCGGCGGGGTGGCCGCGCTTGCCACCGACGCCTCCGCCGGCGACTTGCGACTGGCGGGTTCACCACGTCCGAGCCGCACCCCGAACCGCCACCGCGAGCTGGTGGACCGGGAGTGGGCGATCCCGCGCCAGGTGCACGGCGCGCGCGTCGTCGTGCTCGAGACAAGCCGTGGGCCGCTCGACGTCGAAGCCGACGCGGTGGTGAGCGCCACGTCCGACGCGTGCGTGGCCGTCCTCGGAGCCGACTGCGGCCTGGTCGGCCTGGCCAGCCCTGAGGGGCTGTTCGGCGTCGCCCACGCCGGTTGGCGCGGGCTGGACGCCGGGGTCATCGAGGCGACCGTCAAGGCGCTGGGGGACCTCGGTGCGAGCCGGCTG
>JAODBN010000265.1 GCA_025463965.1 Acidimicrobiaceae bacterium | reverse complement strand
TCCACAACCCGGCCAGTCGTGTCACCACGGTCATATCCGTGGTGTCGCCCAGGCTTTTATGGCCTGTCCCGTCCATCGTCGCGATCTCTTTCCCCGTCTAAGGAGCAGCATGAGCATCGAGGAGCAGCAAGTCCCCGCCCGCGCAGGTTCCTTCAGCCGCAGGAACTTCCTCGGCTTGTCGATGGTCGGAGGTGCAACGCTGTTTCTGGCGGGCGCCGCCGGGTCCGGCGTCGCTGAGGCGGCCCGCACTGGGCGTGCCGGGGCCGTTGGCGCCGGCACCCTCCGCGTCGCTGTTGCCTCAGATCCCGGCGGGTTCGACCAGGACTACCTGGCATTCGACACGGTCGGCCTGTCCCTAATGAAGAACTTCATGCCTTTCTGCATCGACTACCCGGTGGTCACTCACGGCCGCTATGACGCTTACAACACGAACCGGGTGGTCCCGATCGCGGCCGAGTCGTGGTCGTCTGACGCAACCGGCAAGGTGTGGACGCTCAAGCTGCGAAAAGGACTCAAGTTCCCGAGCGGTAACCCGATGACGGCTGCCGACGTGAAGTGGTCCAAAGACCGCGCGTTCGCCGCCAAGGCCAACGTTGCCGGGGTGTACGCCGGGATCGGGCTGACCAAGCCGAGCCAGGTCCGGGTGCTCGACGCCTACACGGTCCAGTTTCACCAGGCCTTCGCTAGCGCCCTCACTAACCCCACCCAGGTAATCTCGCTCTATGTATTCGACTCCAAGCTGTTGAAGGAGCATGCGACGGCGGGCGACCCGTGGGCCAAGGCGTGGGCGTCGAAGCACCCGACGAACGGGGGCCTTTATAACCTGACGAGCTACCAGCCTGGCTCCCAGATCGTGATGGAGCTCAACGGGGGCTATCCACTGTCCGCCTACGGCGCGGCTGCGAAGCCCTTCCCGAAGGTGATCGTCGACATCATCCCCGACGACGCCAGCCGGCTTCTCCAGCTCCAGCGCGGCGCGATCGACGTCGCCTTCGGCCTCAGCCAGCAGGACACCGCCAAGCTGGCCAAGCGCTCGGGGGTGACGGTCCTCAACGTGCCGAGCGACCAGTACGTGAGCATCCCGATGCTGACCAGCACGGCGCCGTTCAACAACAAGCGGGTGCGCCAGGCGATGGCCTGGGCGATGCCGTACAAGGAGATCCTCGACGCCGTTTACGGGGGCAAGGCCCGCCGCTCGACGAGCGTCCTGCCGCTCGGGATGCCGGGGGCGAGCCCGAAGGGCTACCCGTTCACGACGAACCTCGCCAAGGCCAAGTCGCTCCTGGCCGCGGCGGGGATGAGCAGCGGCTTCACCACCTCGATCGGCATCACGGCGGGCAACCAGGCCGCCGAGGAGATTGCCGTGCTCACGAAGGCGAACCTCGCCCAGTTGGGTGTGACCCTCAATATCGAGGAGCTCGACCCGGCGACCCTGTCCCAGGACCAGACCAATAAGACGCTGCCTATGCAGATCGTCACCGGTCAGCTGTGGGTCAACGACGTCCAGTACCTGCTGTCGACGAGCCTCATCAAGGGAGCGTTCCTCAACTACGCCGACTACGACAACCCCGCGGTGCAGGCGATCTTCGAGAAGCTCACCGCGACGACGGCAGAGTCAGGTCGAATGAAGCTGGCCGCACAGCTGCAGGCGATCCTCGCCGACGACGTGCCGTGGCTCATGCTCGGCCAGCCTGACCTTCAGGTTCCGATGCGCTCGGACATCGAGGGCTGGGTCGAGGGTCCCGACGAGCTGTTCCGGCTGCCCTTCTTCCGCAAGGTCTGAAAGGCCCTCCCTCGCTCGATGCGCCTCCAGCAGTACGTCGTGCGCCGGGTGGCGCTGCTCGTGCCGTCCCTCGTTGGGGTGAGCGTGCTCAGCTTCGTGCTGGTGCGCGTTCTCCCCGGCGATCCGGTTCGCAGCGTGCTGTCGCAGTCCGCGACGCCGGCCGAGGTGCGCGCCGCGCGGGTGCGCTTTGGGCTCGACCACTCGGTGCTCGACCAATACTGGCTCTATCTCGGCCAGCTCCTCCACGGTCAGCTCGGCGTATCGTTCCAGACGGGTCAGCCGATCTCGAGTGAGATCGGCGCCCGGGTCGGGGCGACCGCCGAGTTGGTCGCCTACGCGTTCGTGATCGCCGCCCTCGTTGCGCTCTTCCTCGGGATCCGCGGCGCGCGTCACCCCGGGCGCCCGAGCGACCTCATCGGCCGCTTCCTCGGGGTCCTTGGCTCCGCCGTGCCTGAGTTCGTTCTCGGCCTGATCCTGCTCGTCGTGTTCTACGGCGACCTCGGCTGGGCGCCGGCCCCGAATGGCCGCGTCTCGGCGAGCGTCGGGCTGCATTCGATCTCGGGCATTAGCACCCTCGACGCCGTGATCACCGGGAACGGTGCAGCGCTCGGCTCTGCACTTGCGCATCTCGTGCTGCCCGTGCTGACGCTCGCCCTCGTCGTGGTGTCGCCGCTGATCCGTTCGGTGCGCTTCGCCGCCAGCGGTGCACTGGAGAGCGAGGTATACGTGTGCGCGCTCGCCCACGGACTGCCGACTCGGCGGACCGTCCGCTCCTACGTTGCCCGGGTCGTGGTCACCGGCCTGCCCACCCTTGGAGCGCTCGTCATCGGCAACCTGATCGGCGGCGCGGTGATCGTCGAGTCGATCTACGCCTGGGCGGGGTTCGGCCAGTGGGGGACCAACGGCCTACTTACCCGGGACTACCCAGTGATCCAGGCGTTCGTGCTGATCACGGCGCTCGCCTACGTCATGGTCTTCCTCCTCGCCGACGTGGCGCACGCCGTGCTCGACCCGCGCGTGCGGCTGTAGTGGCGATCCTCGCGCCCAACCCGGTGCCGTTCGGCTGGGGGCGGGTGACGGCCGCCCTCGGGCGGCCTCGCGTCCGCGGGCGGTGGCCGCTCTGGATTGGCGGAGTGATCGTGGCGCTGGTCGTCCTGGCAGTCGTGGGGGCGCCGCTCCTCACCAGTTGGGCTCCCGGCCAGCCCGATGCCTTCCATCTGTTCGACGGCGTCGGCAACAACGGGCACCTCCTTGGCACGGACCAGTTCGGCTACGACGTGTGGTCACGCGTGCTCTACGGCGGCCGCCTCGATCTCACGGTCGGTGCGATCGCGGTCGTCCTCAGCGTCGTGGTCGGCGGCGCCATCGGCATCGCCATCGGCTACGTGGGCGGTTGGGTGGACGAGACCGTGATGCGCCTCGTCGACATCGTGCAGTCCTTCCCGCCCTTTGTGCTGGCACTCACTATCGCCGTCGTGCTCCAGGGCGGCAACTGGCGTTTCGTCGTGGTGCTCGGACTCGTGTTCGCCCCGTCGTACGTCCGGCTGCTGCGCAGCGAGGTCCGGGCAGTCCGCTCGGCGACCTTCATCGACGCAGCGCGCTGTGTGGGTGTGCCGGGCAGGACGGTGCTGACGCGCCACGTGGTCCCTAACTGCCTGGGGCCCGTGTTCTCCATCGCCCCGGTCAATGTCGGCTGGGCAGTTATCACCTTCGCCGGGCTCTCCTTCCTCGGTCTCGGGGTCAACGTTTCGACTGCCGAATGGGGGGCGATGATCCAGGGGAGCGCCTCGTA
>JAODBN010000239.1 GCA_025463965.1 Acidimicrobiaceae bacterium | reverse complement strand
GACCTCAACCACGGGAAGCGGAGGAGCCTCTGCGCGCCCGCGCGGCTCGACCAGGCGCTTTCGATAGGCGGGTCTGACCTCGAGGTCGAGCAGCGTGACCCCCTCGACGAATTGGGGTGCGGCGGCGATGAGCTCTCCCTCGGGGTCGAAGACCATGGATCCGCCGTCGAAGACCAGCTCGTCCTGCGCGCCCACGAGATTGACGTAGACGAGGGCGCAGGAGGCGTCCGAGGCGCGAGTGGAGAGCATGGAGCGGCGCACCTCGTGCACCCCGGCTCGGTAGGGGGAGGCGTTGACGGACACGACCAGCTCGGCGCCTCCGCCTGCCAGCCGGGCGAGCGGCCCGAGCGGCGACCACAAGTCCTCGCAGACGACCACCCCTACGCGCTGGCCGCCGATGCCGAACAGCGGCGAGTCGCCACGACCGGGCGAGAACCACCGGTGCTCGTCGAACACACCGTAGTTGGGGAGCAGCACCTTGTGACAGACGCCATGCACCATCCCTCCGGCGCAGACTGCGGCGGCGTTGTGCAGGTCGGTATCCGCGTCGACGAAGCCCACCACGGCGGTGCACTCCCGGGTAGCTGCGGCGACCCGGGCCAGGGCTTGCTGGCTGCCGGCGACGAAGCCCGGCTCGAGCAACAGGTCCTCGGGCGGGTAGCCGGTCAGCATCAGCTCCGGGAAGACGGCGAGGTCCGCTCCGGCGCCTTCTGCCTGCGAGAGGGCGTCGAGCACCTTCTCGACGTTGCCCGACAAGTCGCCCACGACGGCGTCGAGCTGGCAAAGCGCGATCCGCAGCCGGCCCACGGGCGCATCGTAGCGACCACCGTGCCAAACCTCGCCAGATGCAGCAGGTCGCCATCTCCTGCGAGACTGGAGCCCCGAGCGGGCAACGGGCAGTGCCCGAGCAAGGAGCCGTGATGCAAAGCCAGCGCGAGTACGTACTGCGGACCGTGGAGGAACGCGGGGTCCGATTCGTCCAGCTCTGGTTCACCGATGTCCTCGGCATCCCGAAGACCTTCTCCATCACCCCCGCGGAGCTCGAGAACGCCCTCGAGGAAGGGATGACCTTCGACGGCTCCGCGATCGACGGGTTCAGCAGGGTGCAGGAGTCCGACGTGATCGCCCGACCGGACCCGAAGACCTTCCAGATCCTCCCCTTCCGCTCCGGCGGCCAGTCCGTCGCTCGCGTGTTCTGCGACATCGAGAACCTCGACGGCTCCCACTTCGAGGGCGACCCTCGCCACGTCCTCCGTCGCCAGCTCGAACGGGCGCACGACAGCGGCTTCAGCTTCTTCGCGGCCCCCGAGCTCGAGTACTTCTATTTCGGCGACTCCAAGCCAGGGGCCCCCCCGACGCCCCTCGACCGAGGCTCTTACTTCGAGCTGACCGTCGCCGACATCTCGACGGATCTTCGCAAGACGACCGTGCTCACCCTCGAGGACATGGGCATCCCGGTCGAGTACGCGCAGCACGAGGACGCTCCCAGCCAGCACGAGATCGACCTGCGCTACACCGACGCCCTGACGATGGCGGACACCGTGATGACCGTCCGCCTGGTGGTCAAAGAGGTGGCACAAGAGCGGGGGGTGCACGCCTCGTTCATGCCGAAGCCGATGACCGGGGTCCAGGGCTCGGGGATGCACACGCACTTCTCGCTGTTTCGGGACGGGAGGAACGCCTTCCACGACGCCAACGACCCGCGCGGGCTCTCCTCAGTCGCTCGTGGGTTCATCGCCGGGCTCTTGTTCCATGCCCGCGAGATCACGGCGGTGACCAATCAGTGGGTGAACTCCTACAAGCGACTGGTGTCGGGCTACGAGGCGCCGATCCACGTGTCGTGGGCCTACAACAACCGGTCCGCCCTCGTCCGCGTGCCGGTGACCAAGACCGGCAAGACCGAGTCGACCCGGGTCGAGTACCGGGCGACGGACCCGGCCTGCAACCCCTACCTGGCGTTCGCTCTGGTTCTGGCGGCGGGACTTGCCGGCATCGAGGGCGGCTATGAGCTTCCGCCCGAGGCTGATCGGAACCTGTTCGCCATGAGCCCCGAAGAGCTGCGCCGGGCGGGCATCCACCCCCTGCCGCGCACCCTCGACGAGGCAGTGACCGCGATGGAGGGTTCTCAGCTCGTCGCCGATGCGCTCGGGGACCACGTCTTTGAGTGGTTCATCCGCAACAAGCGCACCGAGTGGGAGGAGTACACCTGCCAGGTCACGCCGTACGAGCTCGAGCGCTACCTCCCGGCGCTGTAGGACCCGTGGAGCCTCTCCTGTGCTTTCCTGACCCGCCTGCCGGCGGGCTGGCCGCGGCCCTCGACGCCGCCGGCTACGCGTGGCGCGCGGTGAACGACGCCAACGCCGCCCAGCGCGACGAGCCGGGAGACGGCTGGACTGGCGCCGTCGTGTCTGCGGTGGAGGACCCCGAGGGGGCCTTCTCGCTGTGCCGGGCGCTTCGAAAGCGCGAGACGCCGCTGTCACCGCTCCTGCTGATCGTGGCCCCCTCACAGCTCGAGGACCTGGAGCTTCGAGAGGACCTCTTCGACGACTTCGCGCTGGCCGACGCGAGCCCGGCCGAGCTCGAGGCCCGCCTGTCTCACCTGTTGTGGGCGACCGGGCGAGGCAAGCGCCACGAGGTGATCGCCTATGGCCCGTTGGCGCTCAACCTCGAGACCTACCAGGCCGTGCTCTCGGGGCGGCCGCTCGACCTGACCTACATGGAGTACGAGCTGCTGCGCTTCCTCGCCGCGCACCCGGGGAAGGTCTTCACCCGGGAAGTGCTCCTCTCGCGGGTGTGGGGCTACGAGTACTTCGGCGGGGCGAGGACCGTGGACGTCCACATCCGCCGGCTGCGAGCAAAGCTCGGGGAGGAGCACGCCGCCCTAATCGAGACGGTTCGCTCCGTGGGCTACCGCTTCGGACGGGCCCGATGGGCGCCGTGAGCTTTCGTTCCTGCTGCAGGCAGGGCGGCGAGCGCTAGCGCGTACGGGCCGCCGGGAAGCGGGATCGCCGTGCCGGCTCTGCCCGAGGCGAGCGACACCGAGGTGAGCGAGTTGGCGCCGTTGCAGGCGAGCCACGCCGTCGTCCCGTCGGGGCTGAGCGCGAGGCCCGTCGGGTTCTTGCACACCGGCACTGCCCGGCCGAGCTTGCCCGTCGCGACGTGGACCGGCACGAGCTCGCCACCGGCCGGCAGGGAGGACCCGGCGACTGCCACGTAAGCCGTGGTGCCGGACTTGGAGAATGCGATCGCTTGGGGAACCCCAGGCATACCGATCGGCGAGCCGGCTGCACCGCTCGCGGTTGTGACCGGGGTGATGCTTCCGGAGTTGGCATTTGCCACATAGAGGATGGAGCCGTCCGGGCTGATCGCCAGCGCCTCCGGGGCGTTGCCGACAGCGATCGGCGGCCGTGTCTTGCGTGTCCTCAGGTCCACCACGGTGACGGTGTGGCCGATCGCGCCGCTCTGGCCCGTCACGACGGCTCCAGTATTCGCCACGTACGCGGTCGCTCCGTTCGGCGACAGCACGATTCCCTCGGGTCCCGCACCGACGGGGATCGGCCGCCCGGCGAGCTTCTTCGAGAGGTTGATCGGGGTGATGCTCGCGCCGATCGGGTTCGACCCGGCGTTGGTCACGTAGGCCGTCCCGCCGTTGGGCGTGATGGCGATCCCGGCCGGTCCCGCACCGACGGGGATCGGCGCCCCCGCGACCTTGGTGGTGAGATCGACCGGGGTGACCGTGTTGGCCCCGTAGTCCGCGACGTAGGCGGTGCGCCCGTCCGGGGTGATGGCGATCGCTGCCGGGAAGGTGCCGACGGTGATGGCCGGGCCGGCCCCCCCTGCCCCCTGGGTCAAGTCGACGGGTACCAGCTTGGTCCCATTGCCGACGCTCGTGCCGCTGCCGACGAGAGTCACGTACGCCACCACGTCGGGAGGAAGCGGCGGCAGGCTGGAGGTCGTGGTGCTCGGCCCGCTCGAGGCACCGCCGGAGCACGCGCTGGCGAGAAGTCCGGTGCCGAGAATGGCGCCCGTCGCCAGAAGGTGACGGCGCCCCCGGGCGCTGCTCGCCCCCGGGACGCTGCGCGCCCGGTTCACGCTTGCCGGGGCAAGTAGGCCCAGGCCTCGAGCTCGACGAGGGCCCCTAACGGCAGGCCTGCGACCGCGAAAGCCGTCCGGGCCGGTCGATGGCCTCCGAAGGCCGCGACGTAAGCGTCGTTCATGGCGGCGAAGTCACCGATGTCGGCGAGCAGCACGGTGGTCTTCACAACGTCGGCGAGCGAAGCGCCTTCGGAGGCGAGCAGCCGCTCGACACCGGCTACGGCGAGACGTACCTGTTGGTCGAGGCCGTCGGCGAGCGCGTCGTTCTGGAGCCCGAGCTGGCCGGAGCAGACGAGCCAGTCACCGGCACGAACCACCGGTGAATAGGGCCCGACGGGGCTCGGCGCGCCGCTCATCGCGTGCGCGCCGGCCGTCGGTTCAGCCGGATCCGGTGGATCAGCTGAAGGAGGAGCCGCAGCCGCAGGTCTTGGTGGCGTTCGGGTTCGAGATGTGGAAGCCGGCGCCCTGGAGCCCGTCGCGGTAGTCCAGCTCGGCACCCTTGATCAGCTCGGCGCTCTCCGCGTCGACGACCATCTTGACGGTGCCGAAGGTCCGAACGATGTCGTCGTCTGCGATCTCGGAGTCGAAGAACATGTCGTAGCTGTAACCCGAGCAGCCCCCGGGACGCACGGCGACTCGTAGGGCGAGCTCGTCGCTGCCCTCCTCCTCGGCCAGCAGCTCCGCGACCTTGGTCATCGCCTTGTCGGTCATGGTCACCGGCGCGGGCTTGCGCCCGATCTGGACTGACGTGGTTGCAATGCTCACTGGTCACCCTCCTCGGCGTGCTGAGGAGCATGGTATCGCCCGGCTGCGGCGCGCCCCTCGCGCGAGCTCCGAGCGGCCCGCGGGTGGGGCGGCAGCAGTCCGGGCTCACCCAGCCCGGCGATCGAGCAGTTGCTTGCGCTCCAACTCGTTGAGGCCCCCCCAGACGCCGTGGGGCTCACGGATGCGCAGGGACTCTTCGAGGCACGGGCGACGCACGGGACAGGTGCGGCAGATCGCCTTCGCGGCGCGTTCACGCTCGGCACGGTCGTCCTTGCGCTCGACGTGGGCGGGAGGGAAGAACGTGACGGCTTGCGGCCCTCGACAGGCGGCTTTGATCTGCCACTCCTCGTCGGATCGCCTCGCGACCACGACCCCTCCTCACGTCCTCGCCGGCCCGGGCGCTCAGGCGGCTGTCGGCGACGGAGACGTCCGGCCGGGCCGCGCCCGGTCGAAGGTAGCGCGCTCAAACCCCGTCTGACAAGGGTGAACATGGCCGGCGGGGCCGCTGGCCCCGCCGGGCGTCGTGCCCCGGTGGCGGTAGTCTCGCCCCGCAATGGAGCTCGAGGCCTTCTGCCGTCAGAGCCGGGTTGTCGTCGTCCTCGGCAAGGGCGGAGTAGGCAAGACCACCCTCACGGCCGCGCTGGCCCTCGCTGGCGCCCGCGCGGGACTGGACGTCCTAGTGGTGGCCCTCGACGACAGCGGGGACCTTCCGGCGCTGTTCGGACGGGCCGAGCCCTTCGGCTACGACGAGGTGCTCCTCGCCGGCTGCCCGAAGGAGCCCGAAGACGACGCCGGCCAGCCCCAGGAGGCGGCCCCGGGCGCTCCGCGCACGGGGCCAGCGGGTGGTCGCGTCCGCGCCCGGGTGGTGACGTCCCGGGCGGCCCTGCTCGAGTACCTGGACGACCACGGACTGCGCCGGGTCTCGCGCCGTCTCGTCGACAGTGGCGCCCTGGACGTCGTGTCCACCGCGATCCCGGGCATCGAGGAGGTCCTGGTCCTCGGCAAGGTAAAGCAGCTGGAGCGCGAACGCCGGGCCGACCTGATCCTGCTCGACGCACCGGCGACCGGCCACGCCGTCACCTTCTTATCGAGCTCGGAGGGCCTGGTTGACGCGGCCCGCGGCGGCCCGCTCCGCCAGCAGGCAGAACAGGTCGTGGAGCTGCTCTCGGACCCGACCCGCTGCCAGGCCCTGCTCGTCACCCTGCCCGAGGAGACTCCGGTGAACGAGCTCGTCGAGGCCGCCTACCGCCTCGAGGACGAGGTCGGGGTGGCACTCGGCCCGGTGGTCGTGAACGGCTGCTATCCCGAGCTCGAAGGTCTCGAGACCGACCCTGCCGTTGCCGCTCGAGCAGCCCAGGAGCCGGAGCCCGATGCCTCCTATTCTGGACGTCTTCGCCGAGCCGCCGAGTTTCGACTCGCCAAAAGGGTGCCATGAGGGGGAGGATGTCGATCTCGCCTCGCCTGGACGCTTTTCCGCGTAGGTTTAGGCATGGATGTGTCGAATATCGCGAAGGCAAAAGAATGGTTTGAGGTGTTGCAAACCCACGAGCGAAGTCAGACCGCGGTCATGACGCTCGACCCCGGGGACGCCACCGCCGAAAAGG
>JAODBN010000230.1 GCA_025463965.1 Acidimicrobiaceae bacterium | reverse complement strand
GACAAGAGCGGTCTCAAGCTCCAGGTGGGTGCCATGAAGCGTCACGACCCGGGAATCGAGTTCGCGAGGTCCGCGCTCGGCCAGATCGGCCCGATCGTCACCGCCCAGGCCTGGTACCGCGTCATGTCGGCGCTTCGCCCGCCCACCGAGGCCACATTGTTCCCGAAGACCGTCGTGGACCAAGAAGTGCGCGAGGTCGAGACCGGGTTCAAGGCCGACCGCGAGCGCTACCTGCTCACCACGCACGGCGCGCACGTGTTCGACGGCATCCGCTACCTCGTCGGCGAGCTGGCGAGCCTTCGTGCCGAGGTGGCGCACGTGGGCAAGGACTTCAGCTGGCACGGCTCGGGGCGTCTCGCAAGCTCCGGTGGGCTCGCGTCCTTCGAGATCTCGGCGAACGTGCACGCCGACTGGGCCGAAGGCTTCGACATCTACGGCGAGCGCGGACATCTGCGGGTGCAGTCGTTCTTCCCCTTCTTCCGTCGCGCGAGCGAGGTCGCGCTGTTCACCGAGGACGACGGGCTCACCCTCAGCCCCTCCTTCGGAGACACCGATCCCTACGAGCGCCAGCTCGAGTCCTTCGCCCGGGCGGTGCTCGACGACGGACCGGTCAACCCTGACGCCGCGGAAGGCGTCGCAGCGGTGCGCTTCATCGAGGCCGTTCGCCTCAGTGCGGCGAACGGCGGCGAGGAGGTGGCGTGGTGAGCCGGGCGATCGAGCAAGCGGCAGTCGAGCTCGGGATCTTCGCCCGCATCTTCCCGCGATCGGACGCCGGCGAGGTGGCCGAGGCGATCGCCGAGGCCGGGTACACGACGACCCAGCTCAACTTGTCGAGCATCGGGCTGCCCACGGTCCCGCCGGTCGACCTGCCACTCGATCTCGCTGGCGTGCGCGCCGCGTTCTCCGAGGAAGGAGTGCGAGTCTGGGGGCTGTCGGCGACCTACAACGTGATCCATCCGGACACCGCAAAGCGCAAGGACGAGACCGACCGTGCCAAGGCGCTGATCGCCCGGGCGCCGGCACTCGGTGTCGAGGTCGTCACCTTGTGCAGCGGAAGCCGGGACCCGGCCAACATGTGGCGGCGCCATCCTGACAACGACAGCGAGGAGGCGTGGCGGGACCTTCGCGCCACCCTCGACGAGCTCCTCGCCCCCGCCGAGCGGGCCGGGGTGCGCCTCGGCATCGAGCCCGAGCCCGGCAATGTCGTCAGCGACGCCGGCCGGGGCCGTCGGCTGCTCGACGAGCTCGGTGACGACGCTCGCCTGATTGGCATCGTGCTCGATCCGGCGAACCTCGTCTCGCCGAGCACGGTCGGCGACCAGGAAAAGATCCTGCGCTCCGCGTTCGCGCAGCTCGGCCCAGAGACCGTCGCACTTCACGCAAAGGACGTCGTCGCCGACGGCGGCTACGCGGCGGCAGGGGTCGGCGAGCTGGACTACGACCTGATCTTCGAGCTCCACGAGAGCCTCGAGCGCCGGGTGCCGGTGATCGTCCAGGACGCCGACGAGTCCGACGCCGCGCGGGTGCGGGAGTTTTTGCTCGAGCACTCCGGAGGGCGAAGCGCGCGATGAGTACGCCAGCGGCCCGCTACGCCGAGGCGGCCAACTATCGCCTCGATGCGGGCGGGCGCGACACCGGCGAGCGCCCCGGGGCCATCGTGCTGCTGCATGGCCTCGGGGGCGACCTCGCCCAGCTGTGGGACGTCACGGGCCCTCAGGTCGGCGGCCGGCCGGTGGCCAAGCTCGCGCCCGACGCCCGCTTGCACGGCGAGACCGAGCTCGCAGATACCGAGGAGCTGACCTTCCCGCTGCTCGCCGACGACGTCCTCGGACTCGTCGACCGCTTGGGGCTCGGCCCGCGGCTCGTCCTCGTCGGGGTGTCGATGGGCGCGGCGACGGCGCTGCGCTTTGCCCTCGGCTCGCCGGGGCGGGTGCGTGCCCTCGTGCTCGTGCGGCCGGCCTGGACGAGCGCGCCCGAGGCCGCCAACCTCGCCATCTTCGGGGAGATCGCCGCGCTGTTGCGAGACGTCGGGCCCCAAGAGGGTGCGGCGCGCTTCGCGGCGTCTCCCGGCTACCAGGACATCGCGGCCATCTCGCCGAGCGCTGCGGCGAGCCTCCTCGAGCAGTTCACGAAGCGCTCGGCGCTCGAGCGGGTGCGGCGCCTCGAGGACTTGCCGCGATCGGTCCCCTACGCGGACCCCGCCGAGCTCGGCGCCATCACCGCACCGACGCTCGTGATCGGTGCCCCGACGGACCCGGTCCACCCGCTGGCGATCGCCGAGGAGCTGGCCGGCCTGATCACGGGCGCGACGCTGTCGGTGCTCACCGCCCGCGACCTTGCGCCCGAGCAGAACCGAGCGGACCTCGAGGCCGCCGTCGAAGGCTTCCTCACACAAGTCCACCTCGACGCGACCGGAGAGCTCGGCGACGAGGAGGGCCCATTCGACGCGGCCGAGCCCCAGCCGCCAGGCAGGAGGCCTTGACCATGGACGTGTCGCCGGACGATTCGCACCTCGGATCCTCTCCCCGGCCGATGTTCGCCGACGAGCGCAGACGGCGGATCCTCGAGCTCGTGAACGCGAGAGGACGCGTCCGGGTGAGCGAGCTCGCCCAGCTCGTCGGGGTCACCGAGCCGACGATCCGCAAGGACGTGACCGACCTCGACGGCCAGCGACTGCTGCGCCGGACCCACGGCGGGGCGCTGGCGCTTCGCCCGTCCTACGAACCGAGCCTGTCCACCCGGGTGGAGACCAACGCCCGCGGAAAGCGGGCTATCGCCAAGGCGTGCCTCGCCGAGATCCGCGACGGTGACGCCATCTTCCTCGACAGCGGGACCACGATGATCGCCCTCGCCGAGGCGCTGCGCCCCGAGCCGGCGCACATCCGCTCTCCGGGACTGACGCCGGCTCCGGCCAACGTCAACGTGCTCACGAACTCCCTCGAGGTGGCGAGGGTGCTCGCGCCGGTGGCGACCGTTCGCCACGTCGTCCTCGGTGGCCAATACCGCATGGCGGGGGACTGCCTCGTCGGCCCGATGGCCGTCGATGCGCTGCAGCGCTTCACCTTGAACATCGCCTTCATCGGGGTGAC
>JAODBN010000213.1 GCA_025463965.1 Acidimicrobiaceae bacterium | reverse complement strand
GTCACCCGAGAAGGTCATCGCGGTCTGGGGCGCCGGCCCGGTGGGCCTCCTGGCAATCGCCAGTGCTCGACTGCTCGGCGCCGAGAACGTGATCGCCATCGACCGCGAGGAGTACCGGCTCGACAAGGCCCGGGAGCGCGCCGGTGCGACAGCGACGATCAACTTCGCCGAGCGCCCCGACGTCGTAGAAGCACTGAACGAGATGACGGGCGGCCGCGGACCGGACTCCGTCATCGACGCCGTGGGCATGGAGGCCTCGCACGGCCACGCCGGGATTCACGCGTACGACCGCGTCAAGCAAGCGACCCGCCTCGAGACGGAGCGACCCCATGCCCTCCGCGAGGCAATCATGGCCTGCCGCCCCGGTGGGATCGTTTCGGTGATCGGGGTCTACGGGGGCCTGATGGATAAGTTCCCGGCCGGCTCATTCATGAACAAGGGCCTCACCATGCGGACGGGACAGTGCCACGTCCAGCGGTACATGCGCCCACTTCTCGAGCACATCAAGGCCGGTGACATTGATCCCAGCTTCGTCGTGACGCACCGCCTTCCGCTCTCTGACGCGCCGAAGGGCTACGAGCTCTTCAAAACCAAACAAGACGGGTGCGTCAAGGTGGTGTTGAAGCCCTAGCTGCCTGACTCGGGCTCCGGAGTCAGCTGAGCCCGTGGGTCGTGGCAACGCGGACCGTTAGCCCTCCGGGACGAATCTGGCGCGACCGTCCGCGCTCGGATGCCGCCGCAGCGATGATTCTGTGCTGTCGCGCAGGTGGTGGGGCCGGCGAAGATCGAGCAGCTCATCGAGATCTCTCAGCACATCCTCCCTCGAGACGGTAAGCGAGGCGCCGAGAGGAGCCATCTCCGCGCTGCGACGCCGGATTTCTAGTTCGCGGTCCCTGTCCATGGCGTCAGAGTACGAACATACGTTCCCTTCGTCAATGGGCCCCAGGCGCTATGACCACCGGGGCGGACCGCGTTCCCGGCCGGGTGGATCAGATCCGGGCGCCCTCTGTTTGTGGAACCGGGAACCGCAAGAGGGCCGCGACGAGATGATCGTGGAGCGCCGTGTCGGCATGGACGTGCTCGACGTGACCGCTTGAATCGAGGACCAGCGCGACCATCTCATCGATCACGTCTTCCACTTTGCGCGTTTTCGAGCCATCGATCGGGCACTCCTCGCCATGGACTCCCAGCCAGCCGCACGAGTCGCACACCCGACCCGGGGCCGTTGCCGTCGCGTCGACAAGGAGTCGGTCGATCGCTCGTTCGTTCGCCGCGAGGAGGCACCACTCGAGCCCGAGTGCACCGAGGCCGCGCGCTCCTACCTGGTCGAGAGCTTGGATGACCAGGCGTTCCTCTTCGCGACGTTCATAGCCGTCCACGACCCGCTCGGCGGCCTCACGGATCTTTCCGGGCGTCGACGTACGAGGGTCAATGACGAAGGAGCCGACGACCTTGTCTCGGAGCTCATTGCTGAGCTCCCCGATGAACGCGGAGACCGTCTCCTCGTGTCCACCGACGACGATGAGCTCGATGCCCTCTTCCTGTACGAAGTGCGAAAGGTCGTTCGCCGTGTCCCGGTAGTGACGCTTCGCAAGCTCCTCGACCTTGTGATGCACTCCGTACTCCTTGTCGCCCGCGGCGTAGCTTGGGTTCCGCAGCGCTTGGCCCAGCTCGCGCTCTTGCGCCTCGAGCGCGCCCAGGTAGAAGCTGAACAGCGTGGCCCGCTCGCGGTCGACGACGACGACTGCGTACCGATGAGCCTCGTCTTGCACCTCCACAAGTGGGCGAATATAAGCCGTCGCGTCCATCTCCACTCGATCCCCGAGACCACCCGGAAGCACCACCGCTTCCTCGAAGCTGTGCAAGCCACACCGGAAGAGCGCCAATGTCCGGCCCTGCATCTTTGTGGTCAGCGCCTCAAGCTCAAGGAGGCGGTCGGCGTCCGCAGTCAGCGACGCACGAACCTCGTGAGCCAGTTCGTGCGACGCAGCACGCTCCCGTATCGGCTTGGCGAGGTCCTTCAACTTGGCGATACCACCCCTGAGCTGGCCCAGGTCGGCGGACACGTCCCAGTAGACCGACACCACAGGCGCATCTAGCGATTCATAAACGCTCAAGTCACCGATCGCCTCGGCGAGCGGCGTAGTGGACACGGCCACAGGCGTCGGGGGGTGCTTCGGGTGCTCTCGATCCACCCGGTCGGCCTCGATCACGCTTGCCCGGCCGGGTGGGGGCGGGTCGCGATCGACCCTCTTGGCGGCCATCGGGACACCTTCGCGCTCTGCTGAGCGTGCGGCGCCATTCGATCGCGTAGTAGCCGGCAGTGGTCATGAACGACCTCGGGGCCAACACCTGTGGGCGTGTGCGAGTGAGATAGTCGGCAATGCGCGGCCAAGCGTTCCAGCACGAGACGTGGCCGCCACCGCCGAGACCCGCTGAGGTGTCCGCCTCAGCCCGTGGCGAGCGGCGCCGGAGCCTGAGCCTGAGCCGGAGGCGGAATGGCGTCGCGGATCTGCGCTGCCACGACGATCTGGTCTCGGCCCATCGCCTTTGCTTCCAACAATGCCGCGTCGGCAGCACTCACCATGTCCTCGAACCGCTCTCCCAGCTGACTGGGAGCGACGCCAAAGCTCACGGTGAAGACAGGACTGCCCGCTTCTGCGAGCACCAACGCGAGGTCCAACCGGGTCCTGTCGAGAACCTGGACTGCTTCTGCCGCATCGCAATTGGGCAGCACGACCACGAACTCCTCGCCGCCGTAGCGTCCGAGGAGGTCCCCCGGGCGCAAGCCATCGCGCAAGACTCGTGAGAAGACTCTGAGGGCTTGATCGCCGGCACCGTGCCCGTGCACATCGTTGACAGTCTTGAAGTGGTCGAGATCCGCGAAGGCCAACACATAGGGGATGCCGGCGATGGAAAGGCGGCGCACATCGTCTTCGAGTGAACGACGATTCGGCAACCCCGTGAGGGCATCGGTGCTCGCTTGGATTTCGGAGCGCGAGAAGGCTCGCATCATCCCGATGCGATCGGACGCCCTCCTGGCCACGAGCTCGAGTGCCGAGCGGCGATCGAGCCCTGGGGCCTCTCGATGACCGCCGGCCGCGTGGACTACGCCAACGGTCACTCCGCTTACGCTCACCGGTACGCAAACGGCCGAGCACGGGTCCGTCTGCTGCTTGAGGTAGGGGCAAGCATCGAGAGCCAAGCTGGATTCGAAGGTGAGCACCTCGCCGCGTTGCGCGGCAGGGCACTCGGCGGGTGACTCAACGGCGCATCGATGCGTCGGTTCGCCACCGGTGGTCACGAGCTGTTGGAAGTGAGCCCGGCTCGAGTCGGCAAGGAGCATCTCCACGCTCAACTCGGGAACCGCCTCCTCGAGGGCCTGGTCCACCACGCCGAACACGAGGTCCTCGGTATTCGACAGTTCGAGCGCTCGCTGAAGCCGTGCCTCGAACTCGTTTGCGGTCGCCACCCGCTCGAGATCACGATCGCGAGCAGCGAGCTCGACGTCTCGGCGGCGAGCTGCACGAGCCAGCAGACCGTTGGCGGTGACGGCAACGAGAAGTGCGAGGCCGGCAGTCACCAACACCCAGGTCAATCCCGAGTTCGTCGCAGCGCGGTTATGCGCGAGGAACGAAGTCGACCAGGACTGCTCCGAGGCGTTCACCTCGCCGAAGTCGACCTGGACCTCTTGATTGATCACCGACATCTGCTCGAGCTTGGAGGCAGTGAACAAAAGGCCATCCGGGTTTCCGGTCGTGCTGGAAGGCGAGTTGGTCACTGCCTGTAGCCGCACCATGTCGTCGTCCAGCTCCGCGAGCGCGTTGGAGGACGACCAGTGCCGCGCAAGCTGCTTGTACTGGCTCAAATCCGAGAGCCCGCGCTGCTGCTGGGCGAGCGCCTTAGGAAGCACGGCCTGCGCCGTCGCCTCCTGCACCGTGGCGGATTGGTTTGCCTTTAGTGCTTGCGCGATCGTCAGCTGGCTTGCGGCAATGTCCGCTTGAGCGGTTGCGAGCACCTCCTCTCCGGCGTTGCGCGCCACGAGCGTTGACGCGCGACTGTGAGCCGCGGCGAGCTCAATCGTGGCGACGAGGGAGACGGCAATAAGCAAGAGAGCGACGAGTCCACCGACGAAGTAGACGCTCCGATGAAGCACAACCCCATGTCTCGGCTCAGCCACGACGACCGACTAGCGCATTTCGCGCATTGCGAGACCTCATGGCACTCCTTCCCTTCGCGCGCAGCGGCTTCCTCGGAGATGTTTCCGAAGACTTGCTCCGGGCGGTGTAGCCGGTGTCATGGTACGCCCTTTGCGGCGCAGCACCGTGTATGCGTGTTCGAGTGGAAACCCGAGGCCCCCGTCTGAAGCGGCTGCCCAACGGCCGTTCAGCCGCGATGCAGGCGCTCGAGAAGCCGTCTCAGAGGTTCTTCAACACCTCGCGGTGATGAGGGGGCACGGCAATGCCTAAGGACTCGGCGCTTCAACACTTGTCGCAGTCAATCTGCTCGCCATTGACGCTGGTGTCGGCACGCTTCGCCGGAATTTGAGCACCCGGCGGACTACGCCGCTATGCGATTACCGTTCCGTGCGGCGTTCCCTCGCAATGCGTAGCCAGTATCGACGTATTGCGCCTGAAGCCCTCCAACCGTGAGTCCTTCACTCTTTCAGTGGCGCTTGCCGGCTGGCCACCAGGCAGCAGGCCGATTCGGGGCCTCCATGGCTGTCGAACCGGAGCCACCCGGTCTTCTAAGAGGAATTGGCGAACGCATCGTCGGCGCCGCGGCTACAGGTCCGATCGGAGCCGTCCAGCTGGCAAACGCAACCAGGCCGCACAATCGACCGGAAGCTTCGCTTCTTGAGTTGGCGCACTCGAGAGAAGCACTTCTCCCGAGCGTGACAGGTCGATCGGCTGATCGGACAGGTTCGCTACGACGAGGAGATCCGTGCCCCGGCAGTAGACGAGAACGCCGTCCCGAGCAGGGAGCCAACGCAGCTCGCGAGTGCGAAAGGCTGGCTCGAGTCGGCGTAGGCGCAGCGCGGCTCGATAGAGCTCGAGCATGGAGCCCGCATCTGCCGACTCGGCCTCGACGGTGAAGTCCTTCCATTGGGCGGGCTGCGGCAGCCACGGGGTGGAGCCGTCCGGCCCGAAGCCGAACGGCGCTTCTTGCCCGGTCCACGGGATCGGTACCCGACAGCCGTCCCGACCACGGTCAGTGTGTCCCGAGCGCCTCCAGATGGGGTCTTCAAGAAGCTCGTCCGGGAGCTCCTCGACCTCCCACAGGCCGAGTTCCTCACCCTGATAGATGTAGACCGCCCCCGGCAACGACAACGTGAGAAGGGCGGCCGCCCGGGCACGGCGGGCGCCAAGCTCGAGGTCGCTCGCCTCTCCGATCCGGCGATCGTCCATCGAGAACGCTGTTCCGCACCGTCCGTAGCGCGTGACCGGCCTCACCACGTCGTGGTTGCTAAGTACCCAAGTCGGCCATGGGCCCAGCGCGACGTGGGAGTCGAGTGTCGTCTCGATCACCTCACGGAGAGCTGTCGCCTCGAACGCGCAGCCGAGGAGCGAGAAGTTGAAGGCAGCGTGCAGCTCGTCGGGACGGAGGTAGCGCGCGAATCGGTCGGGCTGTTCGGGGAGCCAGACTTCACCTACGAGGAGCCGCTTTCCCGTATAGGAATCAGCGAGGCGCCGCCACTGACGGTAGACGTCGTGGATGCCGTCTCGATCGACAAACGGGTGACCGCCCGGCGAGCGCGTCCAGTCCGACGCTCCGAGGTCCACCAGCCTTGGCTCCTTGACGAGCAGCGCCGCGGAGTCGATCCGAAAACCGTCCACCCCACGATCGAACCAGAAGCGGAGTACCTCGTCGAAGTGCGCCCGTACCTCTGGGTTATCCCAGTTGTAGTCGGGCTGTTCGGGAGCGAACAGATGCAGATACCACTCCCCCGGCTGGCCCTCAGGACCGTTTGTGCGCGTCCAAGCCGGGCCGCCGAAGATCGACTCCCAGTCGTTCGGCGCCAGCTCACCGTTCGCTCCCCGGCCGGGTCGGAAGTGGTAGCGCGCCCGTTCTGGGGAACCGGACGGAGACGTCAGGGCGTCGCCGAACCACGGCTCTTGGTCGGAGCCGTGGTTCGGCACGACGTCGAGGACGATTCGGATACCGAGCGCATGCGCCTCTGCGATGAGCTGCTCGGCCTGCTCGATCGAGCCGAAAAGCGGCTCGATCTCGTGGTAATCGACGATGTCATATCCACCGTCGGCCATCGGCGAGAGGTACCACGGGTTGAACCAGATCGCGTCCACCCCCAGCTCGCGCAGGTAGCCGAGGCGGGAGCGCACACCGGCGAGGTCTCCGATCCCGTCGCCGTCGCCGTCGGTAAAGCTGCGAACGTAGACCTGGTAGATCACGGCGGTCTCCCACCAGCTCTCACGCTCCACTGCGGGGCCCTTCTCCTTCGGCTTGGTGGTGCCAGCACCGCTGGCGACCGGACCGGACATTCGACGCCGCGCAGTTCCCCGCTTCCCCGCCACGTGCTTTGGCATCCTCAACCCGTACTCCTACCGGCGAGCGGCCCGCGACGATCTGGCGCTGCAAGACACGGCCACCATCGGAGAGGCTGGCGGGCATCAGCGCCGCGACGGTCACGTCGAGCGGCGTGACGCCGGGAGCACCCGGCGGGTCGCCGCCCCGCGGCATGAGGTGACTGTACAGACCGCGACAGCTTCTCGCAAGAACTGAATCAGACACTGTAATAACCGCTCTGAACAGCGACGATCCCAATCACGACCTCCTCTGTTCTGCCTACACTGGTCGGATGAACCGCCGACTGGCCGACGTAGCAAGCAAGGTGGGAGTCAGCGAGGCGACGGTCAGCCGCGTGCTGAACGGCCGGCCGGGTGTATCGGAGGCGACGCGGGCGGCGGTGCTCACTGCATTGGACGTCCTCGGGTACGAACGACCGACCCAACTACGCGGTGAGCGGGCGCGCCTCGTCGGCCTGGTGCTCCCCGAGTTGCAGAACCCGATCTTCCCGGCACTCGCCGAGGTCGTCGGAGGTGGGCTCGCCCAACTCGGGTTCACCCCCGTCTTGTGCACCCGCGGCGCGAGCACGCTCTCCGAGGCGGAGTACGTGGACATGCTGCTTGGCCAGCAGGTGTCCGGGGTCGTCTTCGCTGGAGGCAATTACGCCGAGGCGGACTCACCCCATGAGCACTATTGGCTGCTACGCGAGCGATCGCTGCCCGTCGTCGTGGTCAATGCGGCTGTCGACGGTCTCGCGTTCCCCCAGGTCTGCACAGACGACGCTGTCGCCGTCGAGCAGGCGTTCGGCCATTTGACCTCGCTCGGCCACGAGCGGATCGGCGCCATTCTCGGTCCCGAAGGTCACATTCCGAGCCGGCGCAAGCTCGCCGCCTTGGCACAAGTTGCTCGTCGGTTCGGGTTGGCGGACCCCACGGGCCTCGTCGAGCGGGCCCCGTTCTCCCTCGAGGCGGGCCACGCGTCTGCCGTCCGCCTGCTGCAGCGCGACGTCACCGCCATCATCTGCGCCAGCGACCCGCTCGCTCTCGGAGCCATCCGGGCGGTCCGACGCCAAGGGCTTCGGGTCCCCGAAGACGTCTCGGTGGTCGGCTTCGACGACTCCGCGTTCATGATGTGCACCGATCCCGCGCTCACCACGGTGCGCCAACCGATCGAGGCGATCGGGCGCGCGGCCGTCGCCCTGCTCGTCAGCCAGATCGAAGGCGCACCCGCCGCGACCGAAGAGCTTCTCTTTGAGCCCGAGCTTGTCGTTCGTGGCTCAACGGGTCCGGCGCGCCGGGAAGCGAGCGCGGCCGCCCCATAGGGTTGGTGGCATGTGTCGGAACATCACCATCCTGCGAGGCCTCGAGCCTCCGGCGAGCGCCGACGAGATCGAGGCGGCGGCTCGTCAGTACGTTCGCAAGGTCAGCGGAGTGCAATCGCCCACCGAGCGCACCGTTCAAGCGTTCGAGGAGGCCGTGCGCGCCGTGACCGCCGCCACGACCGCGCTCCTGGGTCAGCTCCCCGCTCGCCAGCAGCCACCGAGCCAGGTGCCCCCGCTCCGGCGGATCTCTGTCGGCAAGCGGTGATCAAGGAAAGATGTCCCATTTCGTTCAACCGGTGGCGACCGGTGGCGAGCGCGACCCCCTTCTCGAGGTGCTTGCGGCAGTAACGCTCTCCGAGCCCAGGAAAGCCCAGAGCCGTTCATCTCGGCGCAAGGTGGGCGGTCTAGCTTTTCGCCCGCGGTCCTCGAAGAAGCGGTGCGACGGTTCCCCCGCAGTGAGGGTCCCCCGCCGACGCCAGGAGGTCCAAGAATGACTTGCACGAGCGCCATTGCGAAGCCCGCTCCCACGCCCCGCCGTGTCCGTGCCGTCGGGTTGCTCCTCGCCGGGCTCGCCGTCTCCGGCGCCGCCACGCTTTCGGTGAGCAGTGCGGGCGCCTCAGCACGCTCGAAGCCGTCCCCTGCGTCCCGCCCGACCGGCAAAGCGCCCAAGGCTCTACCGTCCCCCCTCCCCCTCCATGCTTTCCCATCCGCGCCAGCAGCAGGTGCCGGCGTCTGGCACCCCGCCGGCAGGCACGTCAGTGGCCGGGCGGTCGTCTACGAGACGTTCCTGCCGCTGCCGGATGCGCCGTCGGTGGACGCCGGGGTGGCCTGGATGGACACGTCGCTGCTGCACGCTCGTCTCTATTCGGGGAGCACCAGCCCGGGTGGCCTCTTTTGGAAGTACACCGCTCCGATCTCCGCCACCGCCGCCCGCACCCTCGTCGCCGCTTTTAACGGCGGATACAAGCTGTCCGCGTCATACGGCGGCTATCTGAGCGAGGGGCACCTCGTGGCGCCGCTTCGCGCGGGGGCGGCGTCGCTCGTCATCTACGCCAACGGGCGCGCCACCGTCGGCGACTGGGGACGAGACGTCACGATGACGCCGTCGGTGGTCGCGGTGCGGCAGAACCTCACGCTGCTCGTGGACCACGGGCATCCTGTCGGCGGGCTCAACCCGGGCGACACTGAGACGTGGGGCTCGAGCCTCTACCAGAAGCCGAACACCTGGCGATCTGGCCTTGGTCTCACGGCCAACGGGGCGCTCGTGTACGTCGCCGGTCCCATGACCATCGTCGATCTGGCCGATGTCCTCGTTCGCGCCGGTGCGGTGCGGGCGATGACCCTCGACATGAATCCCCTGTGGCCGGTGTTCGCTACCTATTCGCCGGCGTTACCCGGCGGTGCGGCTTCGCCGGGCAATGGCACCGACCTGCTCTCCAGCATGCTGCAGACCCCTGAGCGATTCTTTGAGCCCGCCTACGCCCGGGACTTCATCACCATGTCGGCGGGCTGACTCCGACTCTCACCGAGGGTCCCACCCGGGGTCTCGCTGTCCGCTTCGCCGTTTCGAGTACCGGGCGCGCACGCCACGCGCCGCCAGCCTTGTAGTTGCAGGGCCAAGCGAGGACAATCGTCCGGGTGGCGAGGCCATGACCGAGTCGTCGGCGGACGAGCAGAGAAATGCGCCTCCGCACAACGGAGCAGGCATACAACCGGCGCACCCACCTGCCCCGGCGACCGATCGTCATCCCCTCGATGAGGAGAACACCGAGGCCTTCGACCTCCTGGAGCTACCGATCGCGTACGTCGATCTCTCCGACTTCACCTTCTCCGCAATCACCAAGTCCGCGCTGAAGCTGCTCGACGTCGACGCGGCAGACATCGTCGGCCATTCGGTTGAGCGCCTCTACGACGAGCGGGACGCGCAGACGGCCGTCTCTGCGCTCGTCGCGATCCGAGACGGCGTGGTTGACTTCTACCGAGCCCAGCGGAAACTGCGCACGAAAGGCCGCAATGGTGGCGTCGTCACTGCCTGGGCGAGATCGGTATGGCTCAATTCCCAGCACATCGCCATCGTGGAATTCGCCCCGGCGACGGGGGTCGCAAGGAGCCCGCTTGCAAGGTATCTCGGCGCAGAGCCGGTGGTGATGGCGCTCGGCATCGCCGATGCCTCCTGGAGGGTGAAGTCGGTCAGCAGCGAAGTCGGCCCCCTCTTGCACGTCTCGCCCGACGAGCTCACCGGTCGCAACTTCCTCGAAATGCTCCCCGACGACGACGTGCGAGCGCTCCTGGCGGCCGAGCGCTTCCTCGAGCGCGACTTCTCCGTCGCCCGATCGCTCCGGCTTCGCGATGGCTCTGGCGGGTGGCAGGAGCTATGCCTCGTCCTCACCCGATTCGACTCGGCAGGCATCTGCTTCATGCTGCTGCCCTCGCCTCCGCCGCCGACGCGTCAGCGCTCCGCCGGCCGGGTCGCCGAGCTGGAGAACCATCTGTGGCGCATCGCCGCGGAGGTCCAGGCCAGCGGGATCCTCGAGCGCGTCGGCAAAGATCCCGACCTCAGCCGCTTCGAAGAGCTCAACGGCCTCACCACTCGCCAGTGGGAGGTCTTGAGCCGCTTGATCCAGGGCGAGCGGGTGGCAACCATCGCTTCGGAGATGTTCATCAGCCAGAGCACGGTGCGCAATCATCTGGCGGCCATCTTCGAGCGGTTCGGCGTCCACTCCCAAGCCGAGCTTCTGTCTGTCCTCATGCGGGGCTAGCTCTTCAATCCCGCCGCCTCCTTTTGCTCGGTCGGTCCCCGTGCGCGATCAGCCGTGCGCCCGTGACATGGACGAGGTGAAGCGAAGGGGGCCCGGTGAGCGTCGTCTGATGCGACCTCGCCCCGGGTAAGCCAGAGCGTCCGAGCCGAGCGCCGGCCGGCGAAGGAGGCGAGCAATGAGCCGGTTTGCGGAGAAGGTCGTCCTCGTGACCGGGGCGAGCGCCGGCATCGGCCGCGCGACCGCCGAGGAGTTGGGGCGTCTCGGGGCCAAAGTGGCACTGGTCGCACGAGGATCTGCCGGCCTCGACGGCGCGGTGCGCGCCATCGAGGCGGCGGGCGGCACCGCACGGGCGTACCCAACCGACGTGGCGGACTTTGGGGCCCTTCGAGAGGCCGCCCAGCGCGCCGAAGCGGAGCTCGGTCCGATCGAGGGATGGATCAACGACGCATTCACCTCGGTCTTCGCGCCCTTCAAGCAGGTCAGCCCCGAAGACTTCGCCCGGGTGACCGAGGTGAGCTATCTCGGCTTCGTGCATGGGACGATGATCGCCCTCTCGCTGATGGAACCCCGCGGACGCGGCACCATCGTCCAGGTGGGATCGGCCCTCTCGGAGCGGTCGATCCCGCTCCAGTCCGCCTACTGCGGAGCTAAGCACGCCGTGAACGGCTTCACCGAGTCGCTCCGATGCGAGCTCCTGCACGACAAGAGCCCCGTGCAGATCACCGTCGTACAGATGCCCGCAGTCAACACACCGCAGTTCTCCTGGGTACGGACGCGGCTTCCGAATCGTCCGCAGCCGGTGCCTCCGATCTACCAACCGGAGCTTGCTGCCCGGGGCGTCGTGTGGGCGCTCGAGCACCCATCGAGGAAGCAGTACTGGGTCGGCGGCAGCACCGTGGCCACGCTCCTCGCCCAAAGGCTCGCCCCGGCGATCCTCGACCGCTACCTCGCGCGCACCGGCTACAAGGCCCAGCAGACCGACGCGCCAGAGCCTCCAGATCGGCCGGACAACCTCTACGACCCGGTGGACGGCCCCGGAAGCAAGGACCACGGCGCGCACGGCAGCTTCGACGATCGCTCGCACGCCCGCAGCCTCGAGCTGTGGTGCTCCCAGCACCGACGGGCCCTCGGCATGGGGCTTACCGGGGTGGCCGCTGCCGCGGGTGCCGCAGCGCTTGTCCAGCGCGATTGAGGGCGGAGATTCGGCAGGGTTGCTCCCCGGTCGCTTTGCTTTCCACACGTGCGGGTAGGGCGCCCCCGATGGAGGACCACGACCGGTTGGCGCGAGCGGACCGAGCCAGTCGCGCGATCGAGCGCCACCTGACGGATCGGCATCGCAACCTTTTCGGAGAGAGGCACCTGCTCGGACCGCGCCGGTGGGAAGGACTGTGGCCGTTCTCGAGCGCCTGGTCGTCGGCGGCTCGACTCGCAGCCGTGCTCCCCTCTCGTGCGACCGACCCCGGGCGCTTCATCT
>JAODBN010000204.1 GCA_025463965.1 Acidimicrobiaceae bacterium | reverse complement strand
TAGCCGGTCGCCCCTGGGGCGTCTCGTGATGCTCCGACGCCCGCCGCTCGTACCGCCCCCACGACGCAGTCACGCTGATCACGTCCACGTCAGTGGGCACGGAGAACGCCAACCCAATAGCCGATGCCGCCATCGAGCCAGAACGGACCGTCGCCGCTCCCGCATCGCCCTCGTCATTGGCATCGTCGCCAACTGCCGCGGAGACCTCCCCATCGACCAGTGACGGATCGCTCTCCTCGGCGTCCACTATCGCATCGGTGTCGTCGGGTTCCGTGTTGTCGGTGGCCCCCGAGCGATCAGTGGGCCGCTCCCGCGGAACGAGCCGCCCCAGCATGTACCGCTCGGCCGGTGACGTTCCCAGCGGGAGCTCCTCCTCCGCTCCGTCCCGTGGCCCCAGCAGGTCCCGCTCTAGCAGGTCCTCCAACTCGGCCCGCACCTGGAACGAGGTGATGTCGTCGGTCACTGCTGCCCCTGTTCCAGTGCGTACCGCCGATGGTTCTCCTCAAGCAGCCGGTCCAGCAACTCGAACCGCGCCTCCTTGCTGACCGTCCACCGGATGCCGATCTTCGTCGGGTGATGCCCGATTTTCAGGTCCAAGCCCTCCCAGCCATACGCCCGCATGACCGCCTCGTCAATCGCCACGTGAATGTCCCGTAGTTCGACGATGGCAGGCTCGTGGTTGTCGGGGTCATGCACGCGGTTGTACGTCTTGGTGAGTCCCCAGGACCGCGACAGCATCAGGTCACGGCGGGTCTCGTCAAGCCGGCGGCCGAGCGCTTCGAGTTCTGAGGTGGATTCCGGTCGCGGCAGGGTAAGGAACACATCCGACGCTGCGTACCTGACATCGGTCCGCATCGTCGATGTATAGCGCAAGACCCATGTCGAATGCATACTCGAAGAAAGGGTTGCAAAACTCGAGTAGTCATCGAGGGCGAGAACAACCACTTGATCCGAAAATACTTCCCCTGTTGGCATGCGGATCGGCATCATCGCGTTGCTAACCCGGGCGATAGCCACCACCGAGGAGAGCCTCTGGATCGTTCTATATAGTTCAGGTCGGCTTCGTTCAAACTGCCACCAGAATTTACCGCGAGCGTCTGAGTATCGATTGCGCTCCGGTTTAACTAGGCGGCGGACGATATCGAGACAGTCTGGAAAATCATCTGCGCGAGCGAGAGGCCAATCCTGAAAGTTAATGACCCATCGACTGGCGGAGCAATCTGGTCGTTGATTAAGGTATTTGCCATTCACAAATGGTTGGATAATATCAGCGTTACGCGGGTCGCGGACGAGCAGTTCACGCCTTTGCTCTTCGCTCAGGGTGAAGCCGAGACCCAAAATGTTTGAACCGGTGTATGCAATATCATCGTTCTCGCGCAGCCGTTGCGGTCGCCCTACGATCCGCCCATGTGGCTGGAGGTCGTCGCCGATAGCAGGGACGTCCTCGCCATCCAGCCAGCAGGTAGCGCCCTTCGCAAGGGGTGCCCGAGTTGCCCAGAGTTCAACGATTTGGAGGTTCGCGCTCTTCGTCGGCCAAGGGTGCGGTGATCTGCCCGCACGGATCGTGAGCGAGGCTTGCTCCACCCCGACCCGCAGCGTGGCACCCTCGATCAGCGTGTTGACGGTTACGAAGCCGAGTTGTCCCCGCTTCGACAGCAAGCGATCCGCTCGCAGCACGAAACGCGCGGCAAGGTCCGCGCTGCCCTTGACGTCGTTGCCGTCCCAGCGTTGGAGCCAGGTCAGGTAGTCGTCGCCCATCGTTCCCGAGATCTTCTGGCCCCCCAGAAACGGAGGGTTGCCGATGATCGCGTCAAAGCCCGGTTGGGCGCTGTCGGCGAAGATCTCGGGGAACACCAGAGGCCAGTGCAGCGGCGTCCGTTCCACTGTGCCCTCGGGCCGAGGCTGCTGTAGGTGCTCCTCGATGTAGTCGTCGAGGAGGGACTCGTTGCTGACTTTGACGTAGAGGTCCAGGAATGCCCCGTCGAGCTTCTTGCCCTTGAGCTTCGCGTTCGCCAGGCCGGCCGTCGTGACCGCGTCGGCCACCTGCGAGAGCTCGCCGGACAGCTTCTCGGCCTGGGCGAGCAGCCGGGCCTTGTGCTCGATGTCGCGGATGGTTACCGCCGGCGCGATGGTGATGCGTCGGCGCAGGTCCGCTGCTTCCGCGAGTTTGCCACGCCACCCTTCCGCGAAGTCCAGGCTGTTGCGGTGCAGCCGACGCCCCTCCTTGGCATCCACGTGCAGCGTCTCCAGTTGCTCGACGCTGACCAGCCCGAGCAGCGAGTCCCCGGCCGCAAGCCGGTCGTCCAGGAAGCCGAAGGGCCGCTCCCGGTCCATCGTCACCAGCCACAGCGACAGCTTGGCCATCTCGACCGCGAGGGGGTTGATGTCGACGCCGTACAGGCAGTGCTCGGTGATCGCTCGTCTGGCTCGCAAATGGAGCAGGTCGACCTCGGCTTCGACGCCAAAGCGTCCGGTCGCCCGGTGCAGGTCCGCCGTCAGCGCCTCGGCGTCGCCTTCGTCGAGCCAGGCTTCGATGAGGCGGTCCGCGAGGTACCGGCAGGCGGCGACGAGAAACGCCCCGGACCCCATCGCGATGTCGGCGACCTTGAGCTTGAGGATCTCGGTCGATGGCCGGATCCGCCAGGCTGCCTCGTCTGAGGTCTCCAGCGGACCGGGCCGGTAGACGAGGGGTTGCAGCGCGCCCTCGGCGACCTCTTCGGCCAGCGCCCGGGGGGTGTAGTGGGTGCCGGTCGCGGCGCGGCGGTGGGAACTGGTGATGTAGCGGCTGCCCGTCGGGAACACCACTGGGCGGTCCTGCTCGTCGAGGCGCAGCAGGTTGATGTAGGGCGCTACTAGAGTCGGGATGCCTGACTGGGGGTGCTGGCGAGCGAGCGCGTCGAGCCGTTCGGGATTGGGAGGCGACTGCCAGGCGGCCTGCGCCTTCTTCGCGGCCCAGCCGGTCCGGTCGGCGAAGTCCTTCGGCTGCAA
>JAODBN010000196.1 GCA_025463965.1 Acidimicrobiaceae bacterium | reverse complement strand
CGGCGCGCTGGGCACTCCGCGCTCCGAGCCTGTGGCGGCGGCCGAGACCGACGCCGAAGCGGCTCCCTCAGCTGCGATCTCGACGACGAGGAACATCGAGGCGACGGCTGCGGCACGCACCACCCGCCGACCGCGCCGCGCGTCCGCGCTCAGGCGGTGCTCTCGTGGCTGCGCGCCCGCGCCGAGATGCCGCAATCGGCGGATTGTGCGAAGCACGTCGACCAGTTAAGCCGATCATCTCCAGCAGTGGTTCGCGACTTCGTCGACGCGCCACGACGGGACGCCCCAGACTGAAGGGTGGTGGCGGCGCCCCGGATCTCGCACCGTCAGGCGGCCGAGCAGCTCGCTAAGCGCGACCCGGTGCTGGCGGTGCTCACTGACGCCGCAAGGCCGCCGAAGCTTCGAAGGCCGCGGGAGAGTCATTTCGCGGCGCTCGCCGACGGTGGGGAGCACGAACGGCTCGCCCGAACGCTCGGACAACTCGAGCAGGTCGGCGACGTGGAGAGATAACTGGCGCTTCGGATCTGAAGGGGGAACAGGGTCCGCGACTCGAGCGGGCAGGCCTGCCAGCCTGACGGCGTGAGACGCCGACGCAACTGGAACGGGCTGGTTGAGCAGGACCCCGCGCGCATGTGCGAGATCCTCGTCGGCCTGCCGGACGTGAACGTGCTCGCTGTCGTCGACGGCCCGGTGCTCGAGATCCATGTCGAGTGCCGCCGCTCGCGTCCCGGTTGTCCCGAGTGCGGTGTGCTCGCTCAGCTGAAGGACCAGCGGGTGGTCTCCTTGGTCGATCTTCCTTGCTTTGGAAGGCCGACGACGCTGTTCTGGCACAAGCGACGCTGGCGCTGCCCGGAGCCGGACTGCCCGAAGGCCAGCTTCTCCGAGGAGGATGCGCGGATTGCTGCGCCACGCTTTGCCATGACTGATCGTGCCGGTCGGTGGATCACCGAGCAGGTCGGGCGGTGCGCTCGCAGCGTGAACGAGGTCGCACGCGAGCTCGGCTGCGACTGGCACACCGTGAACGACGCCGTGCTCGCCTATGGCGAGGCGCTCGTCGAGCATCCGGATCGCATCGGTGAGGTGAGCGCGCTCGGGCTCGACGAAGTGCTCTTTGTCCGCGAGGGCCCGTTCCACCGTCAGCACTTCTCGACATCGATCGTCGACGTCGGTCGTGGCCAGCTCCTCGACGTCGTTCCCGGCCGGCGCGGCGAAGCGCCGAAAGCCTGGCTCGAGAGCCAGGGTCAGCCCTTCCTTGACCGGATCCAATTCGCGACGCTCGACCTCTCTGGCACCTATCGGGCGGTGTTCGACGCCGTTGTTCCCAACGCCATCCAGGTGGCCGATCCCTTTCATGTCGTGAAGCTCGCGAACGAGAAGCTGGACGAGTGCCGGCGCCGTGTGCAGAACGAGACGCTCGGCCACCGGGGCCGAAAGACCGACCCGCTCTATCGCTGCCGGCGACTGCTCACCAAGGCCGACGAGCGCCTGGATGAGCACGGTCGGGCGAAGTTGCTTGGGCTGCTGCGCGCCGGCGACCCACGAGGCGACGTCGCGACGGCCTGGCACGCGAATTAACCGGCCCTCGGGGGTGAGCACCATTCGAAACTCCTCAGGCCCTTGCGCGCAAACGCGCGAGATGGCCTTCGAGACTGATGATCACGCGGTCGTGGCGGGCGACCTCGGATGCCCATCCACGTGTTGCGGCGTCGATGCGCAGGGCCGCGATGTCGGCGAGTTGCGCCTCGAGGACCGGCGCGAATTCCGGCGTTGCGACGAAGTTCGCGCAGCTCTCGCAGACGTTCGCGTAGGGGCAGGCCTCCGCGACGAGCTCCCGTGCGCAGTATCCATGCGCGACACGTGTCTTCAGCATCTCTTGGGCGAGCCACCCCACCCGATCAGGGACCGCCGGTCTGCCCATTGTCGCGACCGGGATGCGCGGACGGACCTTGCCCATCGCGACCTCGTAGGCCGTCTTCAATGTGGGCGAGGCGAGCGTCGCATACCTGAGCGTCATCTCCGGCGAGCTGTGGCCGAGCAGGGCCATGAGGGCCTGCAGGCTCATGCCGGAGTTCACGAGCTCGGTCGCGTAGGTGTGCCGGAGCTGGTGGGCCACGACGTGCAGCGGCGCGCCCTCCGTCGTGGTGAGACCCGCAACCCGGACCGCCTCGGCGAGGCCCTGCTGGACGGCGCGGCTGCGGAGTCGCCGGCCGCCACGCATGAAAACGAAGTCCGTGGGCCGGGAGTCGCGGGGATGGGGAAGCGCGCGCTGTCGTCCGCGCCGGGTGCACCACTGTTCAAGGGCGTCCTCGGCGAGGGGATGCAGCGGGACGGAGCGCTCGCTGTTCAGCTTCCCGAGGGGGACCCGCAGCCATCGGCCGCTCGACCCGTAGTCAAGGACGCAGTCGAGCTCGAGATCGAGGAGCTCGCCGATGCGCAACCCGGTGAGGCGCAACAGCGTGATCGCGATGCGGGGGAAATCATCTTTGAGACCAGCCACTGCGGCCATCAGCGCGGTGTCGACGTCGGGTGGGAGCGCCCGGGGTAGCAGGCTCGGGAGCTTCGGTGTATCGGTGCTGAAGACGAGCCGCCGGGGTGGCGCTTCTGCCCACCCCCAGGCAGCGATGTCCTGGAGGAAGCTCCGAAGCGTGATCACCGCCTCGGTCACGGGCCAGGGACCGACCGGGCGGCCCTCGAAGCGGCCTCGCCAGGTCCGCGTCGCCGACCAGGTGAAGTAGGCCTCGACCTGGGAGCGCTCGAGGTGAGCGAGCGAGGTGAGCCCCGGATAACGGTCGGTGAGAAACTCACCGAAGATCGCGAGGCTGCTCAACAGCTTCTCCATCGTCGCCGGCCGCAGCACGGCCGACCGGAGCTCGAGATATCGCAGGATCGTCCCGCGGATCTCCACGGCACCGACGACCTCAAGACGTCTCTCACGACTGGTCGGGCCGTCCCCATGTTGGATCCGAGCCGGTCGGTCAAGCGTCCCGGTCTCATAGAGCAGGCGGCGCAGACCGTGCAGGTGCCCTCGGCGGCTGCGGCGCATCGCGACGGTGAACATCGGCGTGTCGCGCACGCCGTCCTCGATGAGGTCGAGATCGGCACCATCGAGCGTCGCCGGTGAGCGGCCGAAGAACGTGAGGACGAGCGGCAGCGCCGAGTGGATGATCGCTTCGGTCCAGACCTCGGTCATGCCAAGACGCGCCGATGCGGCGCGCAGCGACGCGATGTCGTTCGCGTAGAGGACCTCGACAGCCCGGGCGAGGCTGTGCCCGAACTTCTTGCGCACGAGGAAGTCGATGTCGGACCGGCACCGACCGGTGAGAAGCGCCCAACCGAGGAGCGGCCAGGCCATTGCGATCCGCGAAAGGTCGGTGAGACGCGCGTCCATAGGACGGCGCCACCACGCGTCGAGGTCGGGGTGGCGCTCGAGGAACTTCTCCGCTCCGATGCGGCGCGCCCGCAGCGCCTCGTCTTTCAGGCCGAGGGCGTCACAGTGGCCGAGGTAGTCGACGAGGAGATCGGTGACGGGGTCGTGACCCGCCGCGAGGAGACTCATCGCTCCGTCATCCGCCGCGCCTCGGCATATTGCCGAGCGAGGACCTCCGGTGAGAGATGCACGTACGCGGCGGTCGTCTCCGGCGATGCATGTCCCATCAGATCGCGAAGCGCCAACAGGTCGATGCCCGCGGCGGCGAGCTCGGTTCCATAGGTGTGCCGGAGGCGGTGCGGGCGGACGCGCGTCGCCCCGGAACGGCCCCGGTGGGTGCGGAAGATCTTGCGCAACCCCGCCTCCGTCAACACGTGACCGGTCGTCGGTCCGCGAAGCACGACGAAGCACTCCGGTGTCGCGCAGCCTTGGGGCCGCTCGGTGCGCACATATGCGGCGCACTCGGAGAAGAACGCAGGGTCAACCGGCACGACGCGTTCCCGTCTGCCCTTCCCGAGGACCTTCACCCGTGAGAGGCCCATGTCGACGTCCGCGAGCTTGAGGGAGCGGACCTCCGCGGACCGCAGCCCTCCGAGCACCATCGCGAGCACGATCGCCCGGTCACGGTGCGTTTCCAGATCGCCGAAGAACGTGGTGACGTCCAAGGGGTCGAGGCTCTCCGGCAATCGCCGGGGCTCCTTCACGAGTTGACCGCCTCCGCGGGGCCGCCCTGTTCCCAGGTGCCCGAGCAGTCCCCGGCGGGGCGCCCTCAGGCCGGACGATCGTCGTGCAACGGGCACAGGGTTGTCCGTCCGCAGCTCAGCAGACACGCAGTATTCGAAGAACCCGCGCACGGCAGCGATGCGGCGGTTCATCGTCGCCGGCGCGGGCCCACGGCCGCCCGCGATAGGGAAGATGTTGCCGTCGCGGCGGGCGGCAGCAGGTCGGGCCTGCCAGTCGATGTAGTCGAACAGGTCGCTCGGCCTCACCTCTTCGAAGTTCAGTTGCCGATCCGCGAGGAACCTCGCGAAGTTCGACAGGTCGAACGCATACGCGCGAACCGTCGCCGGCGAAAACCCGCGAGCGCCGAGATGGGCCAGGTAACAGTTAGCCGGTTCGACGACCGTCCCGTCTCCGACAAGCCGATGACCATCGTTGCCGCGGACCACCGTGATCGTCATCTGACGCCTCCCTTGTCGAGTTTCCGCTGAAATCGGCGCGAACGGGTGGATGCTCATCCAGGGAACGGGGAGACCAGACCCCAGGGACGGTTAAGGGACAGGAGGCGGTCCGCGAGCTCTATGGCCACACCGATCCTGAGCTCGCCCTCTCGTGGGTGGACCGTCTCGCCGCCGACATGATCGACGACGACCACCCGATCGAGGTCCGATCGCTTGGCGCGACACTTCGACGCTGGCGACTCCAGATCGCCGCCTGGCATGGCGCCAAGGGTCTCGAACGGCCCGACCGAGGCGATGAACAACCTGATCAAGCGGGTGAAGCGCGCTGCATTCGGCTTTCGATCGTTCCGCAGCTACCGCGTCCGGGCGCTCCTCTACGCGGGAAGGCCGGACTGGTCATTGCTCGGCCTGATCAGCCTCTGCTGAGTCCGCCCTCCGCGCTCCAGGGGATCTCTTCGACCCAGGGATTGCTCGAACAGGTCGAGCTCGAACAGCGCCACTGGCGCAGCCGCCACGAGAGCAGGACCGGGCGACCGAAGGCCGGAAGTCCCGGGCGATCGACGACCTCGCTGCCGCACTGCTCGGCGACCGCGCCACAGCTCGGACAGGTTGCTTCATCGGCGACGGTCTCGAGCTCGACGTGGACTTCGCCTGACACCTCGCCAATCTCGAGCGCGCGAACGCCAGGGATCCCGAGCAGCATTGCCGTCATGGCCTTCGGATCTCGCTCCACGGCACCTCCCACGCGGGAAGGGTAGAGGAGGTCAGGCGGGACGAACTGCCGGGGCCGCGTCAGCCACGCTGGAACCCCCTTCAGATCCGAAGAGCCGGATAACTGCCGAGCCGCGACGGCAACGAAGGGCTCCGGTCCCACGGCGCCATTCCACTTCGCGGGTAGCGAGAGCAGCCTGCCGGCGTCGTCGCAGGGATAGACCGTCTGGAATGCCTCTACAGACCTCGATGATGATTGACAGCAGCCTGGGCATTGCTCGATTGCACTGTCACAGCGCTGTGCCCTCGATGAGATCCCACGCTGCGCCCACGATGGTATCGATGTCGATGCCAAAGTGGCGATACAGGTCGCCGACGTCACCGACCTGTCCGAAATCGCTCACCCCGAGGGACGCGATTGGGGCACCATGGATGGCCGCGAGGAACGACAGCGTGTGGGGATGGCCGTCGAGAACCGCCACGATCGGCGCGGCCCGAGAAGGTGGAAACAAACTGTCGAGAATGCGATCGTCGCCGTCACCTAGCCCCTGGCGCGCCTGGAGCGCACGGAATACCAGATCTGCGG
>JAODBN010000177.1 GCA_025463965.1 Acidimicrobiaceae bacterium | reverse complement strand
CGCCGCGTTGGCCGCCGGAGCCGACCTCGTCGTCTACGGACCTGTTGCGGCCGGGGCCACCGCGGCTCTCCAGCACCGGGTGGTCGCCGCGATCGTGGGGGCGGTTCACTCCGGCCGCCTCGCTCGGGCTCGTCTGCTCGAGGCGGATCTGCACGTGCTCGCGGCCAAGAAAGCCTCGCTGTGCGCGGACCGTGGGGTTCAGGGGGTCAAGGTCCCGACGAGGGCACCGGCAGGCGCCGGAACCGCGGTCGGGTAGTCGCCGGTCAAGCAGGCGGTGCAGAACCCGGCACCGGGAACCCCGATTGCCCCGATGAGGCCGTCCAGGGAGAGATAGGCAACTGAGTCCGCCCCGAGATGGCGGGTGATCTCCTCGACGTCCATGCGGGCGGCGAGCAGATCATCGCGAACGGGGGTGTCGATCCCGTAGAAGCAGGGCCAGCGGAACGGCGGGGAGGAGATTCGCAGGTGCACCTCGGCGGCTCCCGCCTCTCGCAGCATCTTGATGAGCTGACGAGTGGTGGTGCCGCGCACCACCGAGTCGTCGACCACGATGAGGCGGAGACCCTCGATGCTCTCCCGCAGCGGATTCAGCTTGCGGCGCACCGCCTCGATGCGCGCCTCTTGGGTGGGGGCGATGAAGGTGCGCCCGATGTAACGGTTCTTCACGAGGCCCTGGCCGAAACGGATCCCGCTTCGTGCCGCGAAGCCCTCGGCCGCAGGCACGCCCGAGTCCGGGACGCCGATCACGAGGTCGGCCTCGACGGGTGACTCCTCCGCCAGACGCTCGCCCATCCGGTGCCGTGCCGCGTGCACCTGACGCCCGTAGAGGAGCGAGTCGGGACGGGCGAAGTAGACGAACTCGAATACGCACAGCCTCGGGTCCACGCGCTCAGCGGCAAAGGGCCAGCTGGAGCGGAGGCCATCTGCGTCGATGACGACCATCTCGCCGGGGGCGAGCTCGCGCACGAATCGGGCGCCGACGATGTCGAGGGCTGGGCTCTCGGACGCGACGACCCAGCCGCCCTCCCCGCCCTCTTCTTCGGGGTCGAGGCGGCCGAGGCACAGCGGGCGGAAGCCGTTCGGGTCCCGCACCGCCACGAGGCGGCGCTCGTCCATGAGACCGAGCGAGAAGGCGCCCTCGAGACGGGGCAGCACGGAGAGCAGCGCCCGCTCGAGATCGTTCCCGTCGCCCTCGCTCCCCTCCGGCGAGAACTCCCGAGCAAGCAGCTCGGCGATGAGGTCGCTGTCGGAGCCGGACACCCCGGGAAGCATTCCCGCCTCGTCCTCGAGCGCCGCGACGTTGGTCAGATTGCCGTTGTGGCCGAGAGCGAAACCGGCACGGCCGTGCGCACGGTAGACCGGCTGCGCGTTGTGCCAGGTGCTTGGGCCGGTCGTCGAGTAACGAACGTGGCCGAGCGCGAGATGACCCTGGAGCGAGGAGAGGCTGCGAGCGTCGAAGACCGACGTCACGAGGCCCATCTCTTTCACCACGGTGATGGTGTCCCCGTCGCTCACTGCCATCCCCGCCGACTCCTGCCCGCGATGTTGGAGCGCGAACAGACCGTCGAACACGAGCGGGGCGACAGCGGTGCCGGGCGCATAGACGCCGAAGACGCCGCAGGCCTCTTTCACTGTCCCCCATTGTGCCACCCGGAGGCCTCCTCCTGTCCGCCGCCTTGGCGGTCTGTGCCCCCGCGGCAGGCGATGGAGGGACGCGCACCGGCACAGCGCGCGGTTACCCTCCGGGGCGTGATCGACCTGCACACCCACTCGAGCTGCTCTGACGGGTCTGACCGACCGCAAACCGTCGTCGAGCAGGCCGCCTCGGCTGGGTGTTCGGCGATGGCCCTCACCGACCACGACACCCTGGAGGGCCTCGTCGAAGCCCGGGCCCGGGGAGACGAGCTCGGGGTGCGGATCGTCGCCGGGTGCGAGGTCTCCTGTGCCAGCCCGACGGGCAGCGCTCACGTCCTTTGCTACTTCGTCGGCCAGGGCCGCGGCCCCCTCGAGGATGAACTCGAGCGCCTTCGCGACGATCGCACTACACGAAACGTCCTGATGGCCGAGCGGCTGGCCTCGCTCGGCCTGCCGATCTCCTACGAGGAGGTCGCAGCCGAGGCCGGTGGCCGGGGAATCGGACGACCCCATTTCGCTGCGGTGCTTGTCCGCAAGCAGGTGGTGGACTCGGTCCAGCAGGCCTTCGACCAGTACCTGTCGAGCGGAGCGCCGGGCTACGTGCCGAAGGCCAGGCTCGAGGTCGGCGAGGTCATCGAGCTCGCCCGGGGCTCGCGGGCCCTCGCGGTGATCGCCCACCCGCTGTCGCTCGGCCTGGCGCCCGACGAGCTCGAACGGCGGCTGGCTGCTCTCGCCGAGCAGGGCCTCGCCGGGTTGGAGTGCTACTACGGTCGCTACGACCCAGACACTCGCGAGCAGCTCGTCGCGCTGGCACGCTCGCTCGGACTCGTCGCCACCGGTGGCTCGGACTTCCATGGCGCCTACAAGCCCGATCTTGAGGTCGGCACGGGAACCGGCGATCTCTCGGTCCCCGACCGCGCGCTCGAAGAGCTCGAGGCTCGGCTCCCAGCCTGACCCTGGCTCCGGTGAGGGCGCTGGAGATCCTCCCGAGTCGGTTGCCGACCCGGGCGCTGCTCAGTCCTCGGTTGGTGGCTCGAGGACGAGGTCGGCTGGCGGCGCCTCGGGGACCTTCCAGACGAGGAACCCGTGGTCCCACACGTCATGGAGTCGGTTGACCGACGAGGTCATCTCGGCGAAGACCTCGTCCAGTCGGTCCCAGTCCTCCGCCTCGATGACCGCTCGCAGCCGACCGAGGTCCTGCTCGATGAACGTGGCCATGTCCTGGTCGTACTTCGGGCGCACGATCACGCACTGCCTGAGCAGCTTGGTTCCCTCCGACATCTGGAAGCGAGCGAGCTTGCGGTTGTGAGCCTTCGCTGCGTGATAGCAGCGCCAGAACCGGTTGCCGACCTCGAGCATCAGGCGGGCGACGCCGGGTTGGAGGCCAGCGAGGTCCTCGAGGGTGAGCTGCGTCTTGCCGGCGCTCGCCAGGTGGGTGTGCTCGAGCTCCACCCGAGGGCCGACGGACGCATCGCTCATCTGGTGCTCTCCTGCTCGAAAAAAAGGTGGGTCGGCCCACCTGGTCCCGCCGATCGTACCAATGACGGTTTCCTGCACATCGGGTTTCCACGAGGTCGGAAGGTCTCGGAAACACGTCTGAAGTGCACTGACGGGGACGGACGCCTGCCGTGCGCAGCGTGGGAGATCGTGTTGACGCAAGGGTCTTTCACCTTGTTCGTCGGAGGACGGCCGGCCATCCCTTGCCGATGCGCCACCTCAGCTGCACCGCCGCTGAGTACCTACGAGGCGTCCGGAAGGGCGCCGCGGTCCCAGCGTTCCTGCTCGGTCGGCTGAGATCGCAGGTCAGGGCCCGGCGACGATCGCCACGACACCCACCATGGGCCGCGGCGCGGGCACTGCCAGGGTACGAGCCGAGCCGACGGGAAAGACTCGCCCGGTCGAGGTGACGAGCCAATAGCCCGCCCCGCTCGGTGCCGGCGCGATCCCGACGACTCGACCAGGGTGGGAAGGCGGCTCTGCCCGCAGGCTCCGGGCCGAGCCGACGGAGAACACCCGCCCCGAGGCGGTGGCGAGGAAGTACCCCGTCCCGGTTGCGATCGGAGCAATCCCGACGAGGCGGGTCCCGGCGCTGTTCGGGACCGTGGGGTAGGCGGTGGCCGAGCCGTAGGCATCGACGCGCCCGGAGGCCTCGAGAAGCCAGTATCCGGTGCCGACCGGGGCGCTGGCGATCGCCACGACCCTGCCGCGTGGGCGGTTCCGGGCGTTCTCGCGCACGGCGTGGGCCGAGCCGAACCCGAAGACCTTGCCCTCGGCGTCCGCCACCCAATAGCCCGTGCCGCTCGGGTCGGGCGCGATCCCGACCAGCCTTCCGGCGTGGGCGAGGACACCCGGGCCGACCGAACCGTGCGGGTGAGCGGCCCCCGTGGCGAGCACCGCCCCGTCGGCGAGGAGCAGCCAGTAGCCGGCCGCAACCGGATCCGCCGCTGCCGCCACGGCGCGCCGGGCGGGCGCGGTCGGGAGCTTCTCGGCGAGGCGGGAGGAGCCGTAGGCCGCCACCCGGCCGTCGGAGGTGACCACTGCGTAGCGCTCGGGAGGGGGCGGGGCCGACGCGACGTGAACGACGAGGGTGCGCCGCGCCACGGCTCCCGTCGCGTCGGTGACCTGGACCGTCACCGGGGTGGACCCTGCGGTCCCGGGGCGGCCGGTGAGGGTGCCTTTGGCGGTAAACAGAAACCCGCCCGGCAATTGGCTCTTGGCGGCGATCGCCCACACGTAGGGCGCAGAGCCGCCCCGAGCGGCGAGGCGCGCCGAGTAGGACGACCCCACGCGTCCGGAGGGGAGCCGTTGGGTGGCCACGGCGGGACCCGCTCGGACCACGAGCGCGAGGGCTCTGCTCGCGCTCAGCCCGTAACGGTCGCGCACGGTAAAGGCGACCGAGCGGGAGAAGGCTGCCTTGGCGGTCCCCGAAAGCGTCCCCGCGGAGGTGAGGCTGAGCCCAGCCGGCAGCGGGCCGGACTCGCTCCAGACGTTGGATCCTGCACCACCGGTCGAGGTGAGGCGCACCTGGAGCTGGCCGCCAACCTCGAGCGGTGCGATCGCGGAGGTGGTCACCGCCAGGGGAGCATCGATCGAGAAGGCCGCGTTCGCCTTCCCGTCGGGATTGGAGACGCTGAGCGTCCCGGCCCCGGCCGCCAGCCCGCCGGGCAGCGTGAGGGTCAGCTGGCGGGTCCCGTTCAGCTGGTAGGCGAGGGAGGTCCCGGCGAGCTTCACGCCGGAGAGGAAGTTGAAGCCGTTGCCTGAAACGGTGACGCCGACGCCGGGCTCGCCGCTCTGGGGAGAGACCGAGCTGATGACGGGCGGGTCGTCCTGCAGCGAGCCGGCGTCGCAGGCGGCGGGCGAGGTCGCCTCCCTCGGGATCCCTCGAGCGTCTGCCAGCGAGCAGAAGGCCTGGCCCGCATCGACGATCGACACGACCGCCGAGGACACCGCGCGTACCGCCTGGTTACCGGAGGTCGCCAGCT
>JAODBN010000169.1 GCA_025463965.1 Acidimicrobiaceae bacterium | reverse complement strand
CGAGATAGGGCGCCGCAGCGGTCGTGCTCACGAGACCGCCCCCTCGAGCGCCTCGCCGAGCTGGGGCCGGACCGGTCCGCGAGCGCCCGGGTCGGCGGCGGCCTCGAGGGCTGCGGCCGTGCGCAGCATGACGGCCTCGCCGAGCGCTGGCGCCAGCACCTGCACGCCGACCGGCAGGCCCTCTTCGCCCAGCGCGAAGGGCACGCTGACGGCCGGGTGCCCCGCGAGGTTCGTCGGGATGGTGAACAGGTCGGAGAGGTACATCTCGATCGGGTCGGCGGTCTTGGCTCCGAGCGGGAAGGCCACGGACGGCGTCGTCGGGGCGAGCAGCACGTCGAATCGCTCATACGCGCGCTCGAAGGCGCGCACGATGAGGGTGCGGACCCGCAGTGCCTGGCCGTAGTAGGCGTCGTAGTAGCCGGCCGACAGCACGTAGGTGCCGAGCATGATCCGGCGCTTCACCTCGGGCCCGAACCCCGCGGCGCGGGTCTTCGCGTTCATCGTCGCCACGTCGTCTGCCTCCACGCGCAGCCCGTAGCGGACCCCGTCGTATCGGGCGAGGTTGGAGGAGGCCTCCGCCGGCGCGATGAGGTAATAGGCGGAGAGGCCGTGGAGCAGCTCGGGGATGTCCACCTCTTCGACTCGAGCTCCGGCCGACGAGAGGGCCTCCGCCGCCTGGCGCACTGCGCCCGAGCAGGTGGCGCTGGCGTCCGGGAGGAAGTCCGAGATCACCCCGACACGAAGTCCCTCGACCCCGCGGCCGAGCTCCGCGGTGTAGTCCGCCGCCGGCAGGTCGAGTGAGGTGGAGTCGAGCGGGTCGTGGCCGGCGATGACCTGGAGGGCCACTGCGGCGTCGCGAACGGTCAGCGTGAGCGGCCCGATCTGGTCGAGCGAGCTGGCGAAGGCGACGAGGCCGTAGCGCGACACGAGGCCGTAAGTGGGCTTGAGCCCGACGACCCCGCACAGGGCCGCTGGCTGGCGAATCGAGCCGCCGGTGTCCGATCCGAAGGCGAGCGGCACGAGGCCGGCGGCGACCGCGGCCGCGCTCCCGCCCGACGAGCCGCCCGGGACCCGGGAGAGGTCCCACGGGTTGCGGGTGGGTCCCGTCGCCGAGGTCTCGGTCGAAGACCCCATGGCGAACTCGTCGAGGTTGGTCTTTCCGAGGCTGACCGCCCCGGCGGCGGCCAGGCGGCGCACGACCGTCGCGTCGTAGGGCGGCTCCCAGCACGTGAGGATCCGCGACGAGCACGTGGTGGCCACGCCCCGGGTGCACAGGTTGTCCTTCAGCGCGATGGGCACTCCCGCCAGCGGGCCGGGGTCGCCACCGAGCGCCACCGTGGCGTCCACCGCGTCGGCGGCCTCCAGCGCGGCGTCGGCGGTCACGAGGTTGAAGCAGTGCAGGGAGGGCTCGCTCACGGCGAGCTCTTCGAGGGCTGCTTCCACGACCTGACGGGCGCTGACCTCGCCGGCACGCACGCGCGCGCCCAGCGCCGCCGCCCCGCCCGCGAAGCTTTCCGAGCTGCTCGACCGGCCGGTCACGGGGCCTCGCCGAGAATCCGAGGGACCTTGAAGCGCCCCGACTCGACCGCCGGTGCGCAGGCGAGGACCTCCTCGGGCGACAGCGACGCCCGGATCTCGTCGGGGCGCAGCACGTTGCGAAGCTCGAGCGCGTGCGAGGTCGGCGGCACCTCTGCGGTGTCAAGGCGCCGCACCGCCTCCACGTGCTCGAGGACTGCTGAGAGCTGCTCGGCGTAGCGGGCGAGCTCGTCGGGGTCGAGCTCGAGGCGCGCGAGGTGCGCCACGTGCGCCACCTCCTCGACCGAGATCTCTCCGGACATCAGGCCGCCACCTTCTGTGCAAAGGCCACGGCGCGCGCTTCGATCTCGGCCGCGTCGTGGTCCAAGGTCGCCACGTGGTAGCTCGCCTCGAGATGCACCCGCTCGAGCGGGCCGGCGACGCGCTCTTGGAGGAGGTCCCCGGACTCGGTCGGCACGACGTGGTCGGTCCGTGAGCTGAACAAGAGGACTGGACAGACGATCTCGTGCAGCTGGGCCGCCACCTCGACGGTGGCCTCGAACAGCGAGATCAACGCCGCGATCGGCGTGGCGTCGTAGCTCCCCTCCTGCACCGCCTCTTTGGCCACGTCCGAGCCAATCGAGGGCATGAGCTCTGTCCCGGCCGCCACCGCCTGGCGGAGCATGGCCACGAGGGACTCGGCCGGCGGCTTCACCAACGGGTTCACGAGCACGAGCCCGGCGAGCTCGGGATGGCGCTCGGCGAGCCAGCAGGCCAGGGTCCCGCCCATCGAGAGGCCCGCCACCACCGTGGCGTCACAGCGGGCGGCGAGCTCGAGATAGGCGCCCTCGACCGCACCGGACCAGTGGGCGAAGCGGCACGGGACGAGATCGGCCACCTCCGTCCCGTGGCCGGGCAGCAAGGGCAGCTCGACGGAGAAGCCGGCGTCCGCGAACACCTCGGCGAGCGAGCGCATCGAGCGCGGGCTGCCCGTGAAGCCGTGGAGGACGAGCACCCCCACGCTGCCGTTGGAGGCGGAGAAGGGCGCGGCGCCAGGGAGGAGCGTGCCGGGCATGGCAGCATCGTACCCAGCCACACCGGGCGCCCGAGAAGCCGCCGGCCCGCCCGAGCGGCTCCTGCGCGGCCCGATAGTCTCGGGCCCAATGCCAAAGCACCTCTTCTTGAGCGACGACTGGATCGCAGCGGCCCGCGAGATCCGCGCCCGCCACGAGTCAGGGGCCCAGGCCACCGTGCAGGTCCGCATGAATCTCGTCGTCGAGCAGGTGCCCTTCGGAGACGGCCGGGTGGAGGCGCATCTGGACACCTCCGGGGGCACCCTCGAGATCGAGCTCGGCCACCTCGAGTCGCCGGACGTCCGAGTCGTCCTCGACTACCCGACCGCCCGGGCGGTCCTCGTCGACGGCGACGGCCAGGCGGCGCTGCAGGCCTTCATGGCGGGCACGATCCGTGTCGAGGGCGATCTGGCAAAGCTGCTCCAGTATCAGTCGGTCCCGCCGGGCGGCGCCCAGGCGGAAGTCGCCGAGGAATTGCGGGCGATAACCGCCTGAATCGGCAATTCAGGCCGATTCTTCGCTCGGGTGGAACCCCAGCTCGGGAGCCCAAACAGGACGTCTCGCACGGGGTGCGCCGCCATCGAGCGACCTAAATCCGCCGCGCGGCGCCGTTACCGTGGTTCCCTTGAGAGGCCGGCAGTGCCGGTTGCCGGAGGGATCGATCGACCCCTTCGGACGAGACCGATCGGAGAACGACCGTTTTGCCGCTGCTCGCGAACCGCCGCGCACCACGTCATCTCGGGCGCCTGAGCGCGATCCCGGGCGCCCTCGCGCTCCTCGCCGTGGTGCCCGTCGCCGGCGAGGTGCTGCTCGCTCCGTCCAACGCTGGTGCCTCCGCCCCCCGTCTCGCAGGACCCGGCATCACCACCGTGGGCGTCACCATCGACCGCGGCAACTACGCGACCGCCACCCAGCTCGTCACCTTGAACCTCGTGTGGCCCACCGGGGCCACCGCCGCGCAGGTGTCGAACGACAGCGCCTTCGACGCGGCCGGGGGGACCCGGACCATCGCTCCGGCCACGTCGGCGTCCTGGACGCTCTCGAAGACGGCTCTCTCCGCCAGCGGGGGGACGACGACGACCACCACCAGCCCGACCACCACGAGCACCACGATCCCGGTGGTGGTGCCGACCCGGAGCGAAACCGTGGCGACGCTCGCCGCGGCGACGAGGACTGTCTATGTGCAGTTCACGGGGCCGAACATCAGCCCGGTGAGCGCCAGCGCGCACATCGTGCTTGACGAGACGACGCCGACGATGTCGGACGCGCAGCTGCTTCCGAGGACCAAGGGCGCCTTCCGGGTCCGCGTCGTCGCCTCGGAGAACGTCTCGGGCATCGCCTCGGTGCAGATCGCCCCAGCGACTCGCGGCGGGGTGACCACCACGATCAGCCCGACGACCCGCCGGGGCTACTCACAGGTCAACGAGGTGCTGTCGGCCAAGACCGCAGCAGCACCGCGCTATGTGCGGACCCGCAGCCTCGGCGGCACGTGGTCCTCGTGGATGCCGGTCACCCCCGAGCTCACCGCAGTGCACCGCCTCCACGGAGGCTCGCTCACCACCGCGCCGAGCGGCGCGATCTACCGCATGCGCGGCTTCGACTACCAGCCGGTCCGCTCCCAGATGGTGGCGGGCGTGCAGCACTACCTGAACGACACCTTCTCGACCTCGCTCTACAACCACGTGCTCGTGGCCAAGACCCTCGCCCAGATGGCGAGCCTGCATTACAACTCGGTCCGGGTGTTCGTGAACGTGAACGGGGTGGCCGCCGCCAAGGGCCTCAACCCGGGCTACGTGGCCAACATGGCGAACTTCATCAGGACCGCCCAACAGGACGGCATCCGGGTCCTGCTCGTCACCGGGGAGCTGCCGAGCAGCCCGGCCTACACGCCTCGCAACGACGCCCGCTACGGCCTGTCCAACCTCTATTTCCTCAGCCCCGCCGCCATCAAGGGCAAGGAGCGCTACCTGAGCGACCTCGTCTCGGCCCTGCGAACCGGTGGCGCGCCGTTGTCTGACGTGATGTGGGAGCTCGCCGGCGAGCAGAACTGGGACAACAAGACCGCTCCGCTCAGCTGGAAGTCCGGCCTCGTGAAGGTGGCCGACGGCGGAACCTTCAACATGGCGAGCGCGGCGTCTCGCGCGGCCATGGAGGACAGCAGCCTCCTCTACTGGATGAACACCATGACCGCCGAGCTGCACCGCCTGGTCCCCGGCAGCCTTGTCGGCGTGGGCTTCTACGCCCCGTCGATCAACGCCAAGCGGCCCCAGTGGACCGTGCGGCCCCAGGCGGTGTTCGGGGCCAACGCGCTGAACGACTTCGTCGATGTCCACGCCTACTCGAACCTCGGCACCCTGGCCCAGCAGATCGACAGCTTCAACGCCGCTAGCACCACCAAGCCGGTGATCATGGGCGAGTTCGGCGCGGCACGCTCGAGCTACGCCACCCCCGCTGTGGCGGCGAAGGCGGTCGTGCAGTGGCAGCAGCAGACCTGCCGCCTCGGCGGCTTCTCGGTCACCGGCTGGCTGCTGTGGACGTGGAACTCGAGCGCCCAGCTCGAGTACTGGACGGCCCTCGACGGAAGTGGGGCCATCGAGCGTGCCATGGCTCCGGTCGCGCGGCCCAACCCCTGCGGCTAGTGGAATCCCGGGGTCGGGCGGCACTCGCCCGGCCCCGCGAGCGCGGGTGGACCGCGCCGACGGCCGAAGAGTGAGTCCACCGCGCGCTCACCGATTTGGCTCGTTCCCGCCAGCAAGTGAGGGCGAGGCGCACGGACACGAGTGACCATTGGCGGGCCGGCCGGTCGGAAAGCGGGGGGGGTTCCGGCGCTCCGGTTCGTGGGTAGCGCCCTCGCCATGAGCGACCAGCACGAGGCCACGAATCCCGTCGAGCGCTACCCACAGGATCGTCCACGCCAGTCCCAGTCGCCGCCGGGGAAGACCTCGGCGATGTCGCCTCCGCCTGACCACGGCGAGAAGAGCTATCGAGGCTCCGAGCGGCTGGTCGACCGGCGGGCGGTGGTCACCGGGGGCGACTCCGGCATCGGCCGGGCGGTCGCGCTGGCCTTCGCCCGGGAGGGGGCGGACGTCCTCATCACGCACCTCGAGGACGAAGCCGAGGACGCCGCCGAGACGGCGGCCCTCGTGCAAGAGGCGGGGCGTCGCTGCGTGATGATGGCCACCGACCTGACCGAGCAGGCCAACTGCGTGGCAGTGATCGAGCGAGCCGTCGCCGAGCTGGGGGGCCTCGATCTGCTCGTGAACAACGCCGCCTACCAGATGGCCCAGCCGGGCGGCCTGGCCGACATCACCGACGAGCAGCTCGACCGGGTGTTCAAGACCAACCTCTACGCCCTGTTCTGGACCTGCCGGGCGGCGCTCCCGCACCTCGGGCCGGGCTCGGCGATCGTCAACACCGCCTCGATCGAGGCCTATTCACCCGCCCCGCCGCTGCTCGACTACGCAGCCACCAAGGGCGCCATCGTCAACTTCACCAAGGGCCTCGCCCAGCACCTTGCCGAGCGAGGCGTCCGCGTCAACGCGGTGGCCCCCGGGCCGATCTGGACGCCTCTCATCCCCGCCACGATGCCCGAGGATGAAGTGAGCCAGTTCGGGAAGAACACGCCGCTCGGACGAGCTGGCCAGCCCGCCGAGCTCGCTCCTGCCTACGTCTTTCTCGCCTCGGGCGAGTCGAGCTACATCACCGGCGAGGTGATCGGGGTGACCGGGGGAAAGCTCCTCCCCTGAACTGCGGCGAGCGCTATTTCACGTACAGGGTGATCGGCGTGCCGGGGCGCACCTTGGTACCGGGTGCGGGATCGGTGGTCGTCGCCTGGGTGGAGAGTGGCGGGCCGATCTGCTCGGTGGCGTTCAGGCCCTCGGCCTGCAGGGCCGCGAGCGCCTGGGCGATCGACAGGTTCGAGACGGGCGGCACCGTCACAAGGCGCGGCCCGAGCGAGACCGTGACGGTGACGCGCGATCCCACCGCCACCCCGCCGGCCCCTTCGGAGGGAGCGGTGGCGATGATCTCGCCCGCTGGCACCTGATCGGAGTAGGCCCGCTCCTCGATCGGGGAGAGACGCAGGCCGGTGAGCGCAGCGCTCGCACCGGCCCAAGTCGTGGAGCTCGAGAACTGGGGGATCTGGCGAGGGTGGGGGCCCTCAGAGACCTGGAGGGCGACCGAGGCCCCGTAGGGGGCGGTCCCGCTCGCGGGCGAGGCCGAGATCACCGTGCCCGCCGGCACGGTCTCGCTGTACGCCGGGGTGACGTTGGCGGCGAAGTGCACCGAGGAGAGCGCCGCGGTGGCCTGCGACTGGGACTCGCCGACCAGTTGGGGAACCGCCACGGGCGCATGGCCCTGGGAGACGACGAGCTTTACTGGGGTGCCGGCCTTGGCTCGCACGCCGGGCTTGGGACGCTGGGACAGGACCATGCCAGCGGGGACCGCAGAGGAGTAGGCCCGGGTGCTCTGGGCACGCAGGTGCTGGGCGACGAGCGCCTTTTCCGCCGCGGTCACCGAGCGCCCGGCGACCGCCGGGACCGGGATTCCCGAGTGCACGAGCCGGTCGGCCACGAACGCCCCGGCGCCCAGCACGAGCAGGAGGACCACAGCGAGGACCGTCCGCCGCAGGCGTCGGGGCCTGCGCTTGTCGGCTGCCTGCTCCTCCACGCCGTCTTCGTCGACAAAGGGCTGATCGGCCGCGTGCTCGTGGACCCAGCGTTGGCCGTCCCAGTGCTGGTCGGTCTCGTGCTGGTCGGTCTCGTGCCGGTCGGTCTCGTACTGGCGGTCGGCCCGGGCTCGCTCGCTTCGAGCTCCCCTGCGAGCCGACGACGTGCCGAGCTCGGTCAGGTCCTCGAGACCGGCGTCCGGGCTCGGTGTCCGGCTGGGCGCGCCGTCCCGCCCCGAGGAGCGCCTCGGGCTCTTGCGTCGAGATGGCGCCTCCCCCGAGCCGTTCGGCGTGTCGTCGAGGGAGAGCTCGAGCGGGCGGGGGGCGAGCGGGAGGGCGCCGGGCGCGGGGAGTGCACGCCCCAGCACCTCGAGGTCCTCGGCGAGCTCATCGGCATCGAGCCGGACCACCGGCTCGGAGATGGCGGCCTGGGCGAGGATGGGGGCGAGCGGTCCGAGCTCCGGCGCAGGCGGGAGCGTCGCGCCGATGCGGGCCATCAGGGTCGCCACCGTGGTGTCCGCACTGAACGGGACGCGGCCCGTAACCGCCTCGTAGAGCACGAGAGCGAGCGAATAGACGTCCGAACGCCCGTCCAACGAGCGCCCCTCGGCCTGCTCGGGGGACGCGTAGCGGGCGGTACCGAGCACGGCACCCTGGGGCTCGGTCCACGCGGCCTCAGCCAGCGCCCGGGCGAGGCCGAAGTCGGCGATTCGCACGCCGCCCTCGGCGTCGAACAGCACGTTCGCCGGCTTCACGTCGCGATGGACCAGTCCACGACGGTGCGCGTAGGCCAGCCCACGCGCGACGCCCGCCCCCACCGCGGCGGCCTGCGCGGGGGTGAGGCGATGTCCTTGGTCGAGAAGGTCGCGCAGGCTCCCACCACCGAGGTACTCGAGGACGAGGAAAGGCCCGTCCTCCTCCTCGCCCCAGTCGAAGACCTGCAGCACGTTCGGGTGGTTGAGCGCCGCGACTGCCTGGGCCTCCGCGGAGAAGCGCCGCAGGAAGGCGGCATCGCCACTCAGGCCGGGATGGAGGAGCTTTACCGCGACGCGACGGCGCAGACGGCCGTCAAAGGCCGCGTAGACGTGGGCGGACGCACCGGTGCCCAGGCCCGCTTCGAGGCGGTACCGGCCGGCGAGGTCCCGTCCGAGCTGCTCGGTGATCGTGCTCATCAGCGCTCCTCACCACAAACCCTACTGTGGTCAGCGAGGCGAAGGGGGCTGGTGTTGCAAATGTTGTGATCGGGCGACCTCCAGGGGGCTCAGCCCGCTTCACCGGTCTCGAGCAGATGCACAAAGCCCGCCTCGTCGAGCTGCGGGATCCCGAGTGACTCGGCCTTGGTGAGCTTGGAGGCCCCCGGCTCGGCCCCGACGACCACCGCAAAGGTGCGCTTGGAGACCGAGCCCGGTGACTTGCCACCTCGCTCGAGCACGGCGGCCTCGGCCTCTTCTCGCGTGAAGCGCTCGAGCGACCCGGTGATCACCACCGACTTCCCGACCAGCACCCCTACCGCACTGGGCTCGCCGGAGGCGTCCGGAGGCCGGTAGCGGTCCGAGGAGAGGTCGACGCCCGCTGCACGCAGCTTGTCGAGGACCGCCCGGTTGCGCTCGGAGGCGAAGAAGGCCACGACGCTCGCGGCGATGGTGGGGCCGACCCCGTCGATCGCCGCCAGCACGTCTTCGCCCGCCGCCACGAGCGCGTCGAGGTCGGGCAGGTGGCCGGCAAGAGCGGCGGCGATCGTCGGGCCGACCTCGCGGATGGAGAGCGCCACGAGCAAGCGGGTCATGCCCCTCGAGCGCGAGGCGTCGATCGCAGCCACGAGGTTGCGAGCGGAGATCTCTGCGAATCCCTCCAGGCCCGAGAGCTGGCCGAGCTCGAGCGAGTACAGGTCCGCCACGTCGTGGACGAGCCCGGCAGCGAGCAGCTGAGCCACCCGCTGCTCGCCGAGACCCTCGATGTCCATCGCCGAGCGGGCGGCGAAGTGCGAGATCCGCTGGCGCTGCTGGTGAGGGCAGTCCACGTTGACGCAGTAGGTGTCGCTCTCGCCCTCGAGGCGCACGAGCGGGCCGCCACATCCGGGGCAGGTGGAGGGGAAGACCCAGGGCGACGAGTCCGCCGGGCGCTGGGCCAGCACCGGCCCGACGACCTCGGGGATCACGTCGCCCGCCTTGCGCACGATGACGGTGTCGCCCGCTCGGACGTCCTTCAGACGCACCTGGTCTTCGTTGTGCAGGCTCGCAAGGCCGACCGTCGAGCCGGCGTCCACCACCGGTCGCAACTGGGCGAACGGCGTGGCCCGCCCGGTGCGCCCGATCGAGATGAGGATCGCCTCGAGAAGCGTCGTGCGCTCCTCGGGGGGGAACTTGTAGGCGATGGCCCACCGGGGTGCGTGCGAGGTGGAGCCGAGCCGCCGCTGGAGCGCGAGGTCGTCGACCTTCACCACCGACCCGTCGATCTCGTAGTCGAGGTCGTGGCGATGCTCGAGCGCTCGGTGGCAGTACGCGTAGACCTCGTCGAGGTCGTGCACCACCTCCACCGAGCTGTTCACCGGCAGCCCGGCTCTCGCCAGCAGCTCCAGCGCAGCCGAGTGCGTGGCGAGGGCCGCACCGGAGGGCCCGGCGGCTCCCCCGTCGGCCTCTCCCACCTGGTAGGCGAAGAAGGAGAGCGGGCGCGAGGCGGTGACGGCGGGGTCCTTCTGGCGAAGCGACCCGGCGGCTGAATTCCGGGGGTTGGCAAAGCGCTTCAGGCCGGCTTGTTCCTGACGCCGGTTCAGCTCCTCGAAGGCGGACACCGGCAGGTAGGCCTCCCCCCGAACCTCGAGCACGCCCGGGATCTCCCCCCGCGGGAGCGCCAGGCGGTGTGGGATCGCCGCGATGGTGCGCACGTTGGCGGTCACGTCTTCCCCGGTGACCCCGTCCCCGCGCGTCGCCGCACGGACGAGCTCTCCCGACTCGTAACGAAGCGAGAGGGCCAGTCCGTCGATCTTCGGCTCGCAGACGAAGGCGACCTGGCCCCGCTCCGCGTCCGACCCGACGTCGGCGAGCAGGCGCTCGAGGCGCTGTCCCCAGGCGGTCAGCTCCTCGAAGGAGAAGGCGTTGTCGAGGCTCATCATCCGCACCGAGTGACGGACCGGGGCGAAGGCGGGCGACGGCGGGGCGCCGACCTGCACGGTCGGGGATGCGTCGGAGGCGAGCTCGGGGTGCTCCTCCTCGAGGCGGCGCAGCTCCATTACGAGCGCGTCGTACTCGGCGTCTGCGATCTCTGGCGCGTCGTCTTGGTGGTAGCGCTCGGCGTGATAGCGGATCTGGGCGCGAAGCTCCTCCACCCGGTCGCCGGGCGCGGCCGTGGTCGTCGCCTCGGCCTCCTCGGCGAGCGCCTCGACGAGGGGTTCCTCGTCCCGTCCTTCGATGCGAACGTCCTCCGACACGGTCGGCGAGCTACCCGGCCGGCGACGCACTGATGCCCGCAGCGGCGCCCTGCGCGGCGACGATGCCCGATCCGACCACCTGGTCGCCCACGTAGCAGGCGACCAGCTGGCCGGGCGCGACGGCGCGAGCGGGATCGAGCAACCGGACCCCGCCTTCCTCCAGCACCGCACGACGTGTCTGGCCGTGCGCGCTGGACTGCACCAGGACCTCCGTGCCGAGGGCGAGGGCGTCTCCGACCCAGGTCCGCTGCTCGAGCGGGTGCCGCCGCACGAGCAGCTCCTCCTCGCCGCCGACGAGGACGGTCCGGTTGGCCACGTCGACTTCGAGCGCGTAGCGGCGTGCGCCAGAGGCGGCACCGTTCGGGCCGAGCCCCCGGCGCTGTCCCACCGTCACGAGCTCCACCGCGTCCACCTGCCCGACCACCGCTCCCGTCGAGGCCTCCACCACCCGACCGGGATGGAGCTCGACGCGTGGGGCGAGAAAGCCCTTGCGACCCGATCCCTCGCCGTGGCGCGCCACAAAGCACACGTCCTGGGAGTCGGGCTTGGCCGCCGTCGAGAGCCCCAGGCGCTCCGCCATCCGGCGCACCTCGGGCTTGGTCATCGTCCCGACGGGAAAGAGCGAGCGCTGAAGCTGGGCGCGCTCGAGCACGGCGAGCACGTAGGACTGGTCCTTTTGGCGGTCGGCGCCGCGCAGCAGGCGCACTTGGCCGCCCGCGTCGCGCTCCACGCGAGCGTGGTGGCCGGTCGCCACGGCGTCGAAACCCAGGCGCAGCGCCCGCTCGAGGAAACGGTCGAACTTGAGGTGGCGGTTGCACTCCACGCACGGGTTCGGGGTGCGGCCCGCGGCGTGGCCGGCGACGTAGGGCGCCACCACCGACTCCTCGAAGGCCTCGGTGAGCGAGAACGTGTGGTGCTCGATCCCGAGGCGGTCGGCGACCCGTCGGGCGTCGAGCACGTCGGCCACCGAGCAGCAGCCGGAGTCGGAGCGGCCGCCCCATAGCTTCATCGTCGCCCCGACGACCTCGTGGCCCTGCGCCTGCAAGAGGGCAGCCGCGACCGAGGAGTCCACCCCTCCTGACATGGCCACGAGCACACGCACGGCGCCATTCTCCCAGCCGGCACAGCCGCTCGTGCACGCCCGGCCGAGCCCGTTGGACGAGCCGGTCGAACGAGCGAACGGCTCGTCGGCTCAGGCGGTCGCGGCCGCCAGGCGGGCGAGCACCGCGCGAACCGCGGAGAGGGCGTGGTCCACCTCGCCGGGCGAGGTCGAAGCTCCAAGCGAGAAGCGCACGGCACTGCGGGCACGGCTCGGGGCCCAACCCATGGCGAGCAGCACATGGCTCGGATCGCGGGCGCCGCTCGCGCACGCCGAGCCGGTCGAGGCGGCCACCTCCTCGCGATCGAGCATCAGCAGCAGCTCCTCTGCCTCGACCCCCGAAAAGCAGACGTGCGCGCTCCCCGCCACGCGAGCCTCCCGGGGTGCAGGCTCGCTCGTCTGGGGATAGGCCGCCAACAGCCCGTCGACGAACCGGTCCCGCAGCGCCGCCACCCGCTCGACGGTCTCGGGCCGCTCACGAGCGGCCAGCTCTGCCGCCACGCCGGTCGCCACGATCCCGGCCACGTTCTCGGTGCCGGCTCGCAGGCCGCGCTCCTGTTCCCCGCCGAGCTGGCGGGGAACGAGCGAAGCCGCGGCATGCCCACGGGCGACGAGCGCTCCGATCCCCTTCGGGCCCCCGAACTTGTGGGCCGACACGCTCACGAGATCGAATCCGGCGCACAGGGCGGCGACATCCAGCCACGGGTAGGCCTGGACCGCGTCGCAATGCAGGAGGGCGCGCGGGGCGAGGCGCCTGCCGAGGCGCACCACCTCCTCCAGCGGCTGCACCGTCCCCACCTCGCTGTTCACTGCCATCACCGAGACCAGGCCGACGCCCTCGTCGAGGGCCTCGGCGAGCAGGTCGAGGTCGACGGTCCCCTCGGGGGTCGCACCCGCGATGCGCGCCCCGACCGCCTCGCCCGGGCGGAGCACCGCCCGGTGCTCGATGGCGGAGACCACGACCGTGCCGCCCAGCGCCTCGTGCGCGCCCAACACCGCGAGGTTGTCCGCCTCGGTCCCGCCGGACGTCCAGATCAGTTCACCGGGCTCGCAGCCGAGACGCGCCGCCAGGGCCTCTCGGGCGGCGTCCACGGCGCGGCGCGCCCGGCGCGAGGCGCCGTGCAGGCCCGAGGGGTTGGCGAACCCGTCGGTGAGGAAGGGGAGCATCGCCTCGACCGCCTCTGGCCGCATGGGGGTGGTGGCGGCGTTGTCGAGGTAGGCGGGCATCTCAGGAGTCGACGTAGCAGGAGGCCACAGAGGCATTCTGCCCGGGCATGGCGGGAGCCGAGCCACCCGCCTTCAAGCTGGCGACTGCGCCGTGGCCGGCGAGCGAGCGCCTGAGCGCCATGCCGACGGCGTTGAGGGACGCTCCGTCGAGCTCTGCTCCGAAGTACGCCGTCGTCTCCGCGGCGACCGCCGCGAACTGGGCGGGCTCGGCTCCGGTGTAGGGGCCGAGATGGGCGACGGAGCTGGTTTCGAGGAACCACTTGTCGGCCTGCTGCACCGCGTTGTAGAGCAACGTCGCCTGCTGGGGGGTGTTGCAGGTGTCGTTGCGGCTCTGCACGAAGAGCAGGGGCGGGGAGCCGGGGACCGCCCGGTAGGTCCCCGAGCCGGCGGCCATGTCCTCCTCACCCGACAAGATGGCCACCGCCCGCACACCGAGACCGGTCATGAGCGGCGCGTCCCCGCTGAAGTACGCCAGGCTCGCCACCGTGTCGCCGCCGTCGGACTGGCCGGCGAGCGCGACCGCCCCGGTCCGCTCGAGGCCGCGCAGGACCGAGCAGCCGGACCCGCGGGCGGCGGCCACCTTCAGGCGACGCGTGACAAAGGCAACGTCCGCGGGCTGGTTGATGATGTCCTGCTCGGCTCCCGTGCCGGCGCTGACCGCGGCGCTCTCGGTGTCGGGGAAGAGCGGGGCGGCGACGACGAATCCCGCCCGCACCCAGGCGTCGAGGAGCTTTTGGTACACGACCGGATCGATGGTGTAGCCGTGGGCGAACACGATCAGGGGGTAGGGCCCGTGCCGAAGAGCCGGGTGGGCACCCGCGGTCTCGACCCCTGAACGCCCGTTCGTCGTCGGGTAACGGATCTCGGTGACAAGGGTACGCCCGGGGGTGTCGGTGTTCGTCGCATAGTCGTGGGTCGTCCGGCTGTGGTCGACGAAGGTGCACGAGGCGATACCCACGTTGAGGCGCAGGGGCTTCGCGGGCGCGTGCGAGGAGACCGCAGCGCCCGTGCGCGGCTTGCCCCCGGAATGGACGCGGTGGATGACCAGCAAAGCGAGCGCCACCACGACCACACCGACGACGATCAGGCCCGGCCGCGCCCGCCGTGGTGCGGGCCGAGCTTGCCGCCCGACCGGTCTCGGCGGCGGGCCTGGCCGGCGCGCTGGCGCGCCACGAGAGCCAGGTGGGGGCGTTGGCACAGCCCGGCACGCTACCGGAGGGCCCGCGCGCACTTGGGCGCGCGGGACCGAACGTCGGGCTCAGCGGGGCTGGACGACCATGAAGAACAGGGCGATGACAAAGCACACGGTGGCCGCGGCTGTGGCCCGCTCGCAGCGCTTGCAGGTCGCCCCGATGGTGCTGGTGGCGAGCGAGCCTGGACCCGGCGCGCCGGCGGCGAGTGCCGGCAAGCCAGCCGGTGCGGTGGCGCTCTCGGCCAGCAGGGCCTTGATCTCTCGCTCGGCCGGGAAGCTGACGCCGGTGGCCAGCCCCGCCGCGACCACCCACAAGACAAGGCCGACCCAGGGGTAGGGCACGGAAAGGTCGTGCCAGTGGTGGAGCCCGAGGAGCGCCACCCCGAGGGCGGGCACCGCGAACAGGGCGTACGGGGCGAGGTTCCGGCCCGGCGCGAAGTACCGCCTCGCCGCAGCAGAGGCACCCTCCGGGCCGGATCGGCGAAGCGCGCTTGCGTAGGCGCCGGTCGCCGCGAGCGCGCCGAAGCCGACGACGGCGACGAGCGCGTGGAGAGCGACAAGGACGTCGTACAGGGGAATCACCGCCAGCTCGCAGACGGTGCCGCACTGGGGCAGGTCAGGTTCGCTACCGTTGGACTGACGCACGCGTGGACGCGGAGGCTCCGATCAGTATGAATCAGCTGCGACTCGATCCGCTCTCTGGGCGTTGGGTCGCCGTCTCCACGGATCGGATCGAGCGGGGGCCGGCGTTCTCCCCCCGCGAGCCCGCGGTCTTGGACCCCGACGCGCCCTGCCCGTTCTGCCCGGGGAACGAGGACGCGACGCCCCCCGCGCTCGAGACCTATGGCGCCGAGGGCCACTGGCTGGTCCGGGTGGTCCCCAACCGCTACCCCGCCTTCGAGGGCCTGCAGCCCTTCGTCGTCGAGCATCGGGGACCGGTCTTCACCCAGGCGCCGGCGAGCGGGATCCACGAGGTGCTGATCTTCTCCCCGGACCACCACCTCTCGCTCGGCTCCCTCGACGACCACCAGACCGAGCTCGTGATGATGGCGATCCGTGACCGTGTCGAAGAGCATCAGGGCACCCCGGGGCTTCGCTACAGCCAGGTGATCGTGAACTACGGGCGCGAGGCCGGCGCCTCCCAGGACCATCCCCACGGTCAGCTGCTCGGGATCCCCTTCGTCCCCCGAGAGCTCGTCGACGAACAGGGCAGCTTCAGCCGCTTCGCCGGGGGGTGCCTGCTGTGCACCGCCCTCGCCTCCGAAGAGCGTGCCGGTTACCGCCTCGTGGAGGGCGGCGAGCACGCCGTCACCTTCGCCCCCTACTGGTCGGGGACCCCCTATGAGCTGTTGGTCGTGCCCCGCAACCACGAGGCCCACCTTCACCGGACCCCGCCGACCGACCTCGCCAGCGTCGGCCTCGCCGTGCGCAACGCGCTCGCCAGCCTCCGGCTCGTCCTCGGCGACATCGCCTACAACGTGGTGTTCCACTCGGCCCCCTACCGCGCGAGCGCCCCCTACCACTGGCACGTCCACGTGCTCCCCAAGCTGACCACGCGGGCCGGCTTCGAGCTCGGCACGGGCGTCTACATCAACGTGGTGGCCCCCGAGCGCGTGGCCGAGGAGCTGCGGGACGCCATCGCCTCGAGCCGTCCGCTCGCGGTCGAAGGTCACTCCTCGGAGGGCGTCGCCTCGTAGCGGCGCTCGCGGACGAGCTCGAAGGCCGCCAGCAGGGCGTCGGTCGTGGCGGGCTCCCGAGGAAGCAGGCTTCGGGCGGCCGGGGTCGTCACATAGCCCTCGAGGAACGAGGCCTGGTTTCGCCGCTCCCAGGCCGCGGCCAGCTCGCCGGCCAGCTCCGCCTCCGCGGCGGGCCGCTGGGCGAGTGCCTCGACCGCCACCCGGTGGAGCGAGAAGCACATGTCGGCCAGGTCTTCGACGGGCGATCCCACCCGGGCCGGGAGTGACGGGTGCGGGCGAGCGGTGGCGTAGAGCGGGTCGTCGGCGAACCCCGCGACGATCCAGCCGATCTCCGAGCGCATGACCCGACGCAGGTGGTAGTCGCCGTGGATGCGAAGCGCGGGGCCCACCGCGCCCTTGCCGAGCTGGGCGATCTCTTCGGCGAGCTCGGCAAGCTCTCTGGCCTTTCCGGGGGTTCCCTCGGGGAGCGCCGCGGCGCCCTCGAGCCCGGCGGCGAGCACGCCGGCATCCATGGTTCGCTCGCCGAAGGCGGCCCGCAGCGCGAGGTGCAGACGCGCCGTCGTGGTGCCGAGACGGCGCATCTCCGAGGCGAAGTCACCTCCGGCCGCGGCGGTCTCCACGTCGGCGTCGCGCACGTCCTGGCCGTAGCGCAGTCCCCCGTGCTCGTCGCTGCCGGACGCGTGGGCGAGCAGGTCACGCAGCGAGGTCAGCGCCAGGAGCCGCCCCTCGAGCGCGCTCGGCAGGAACTCGCGCACGAGCGCAAGATCAAAGCCGTGGTCGCGCCAGCGCGCCACGGGAGCGAGGATGGCGTTGAATCCCACCGAGTCGAGGCGGAACATCGCCTCAGCCTCGGGCCGCTCGCCCTCTTCGAGCACCCGGTAGAGCTTCATGAACAGCCGCTCGTCGAAGACCACCGAGGCGTGCGAGACGAGCGTGGAGACCCGGCGCACCCGCTCGGCGGTCTCCGTTCCGCCCGACACCACCTCCAACAGGTCGATGATCAGCTCGTCGTCGGCGAGCGCCTCGTAGACGAGCACTGGCTCGGCGTCGTCGAGCGCCGAGCCGAGCAACGAGGACTCACGGCCCTTCAGCACCCCGGCGACCGCGGTGGCCGGTCTCCACCCGACGAGCAGCTGAAAGACCCGGCTGCCCTGGGTGAGCAGCAGCCGCGAGAGCCCGGGACGTCCGTCGCGTAGGACGTCGCAGTTCGACAGCTCGATCGGGGCCGGTGGCAGACCGGCGATCGCGCTCTGGTACCAGAGCTGACGTTCGAGGTACGGCGCGGCGAGAGCGGCGAGGGCGGAGGGGAGCGGGGCCATCTCAGCCTCCTTGGAGCTCGAGCCAATAGAAGCCGTGCGGACCGAGGCTCATCGAGTAGCCGCTGGACCCGACCACCGGGAACGTGGTCCGGCCCACGAGCTCGACGGGCGCGTATCCCTCGAATCGCCCGAGGCTGATCTCCGCCGACTGGGCGAAGCGGCTCAGGTTGTTCACGCACAGCACCGCCCGGTTGTCCGGGGGCGCCCCCGCCTCGGCGCTGGGGCCGGCGCCGAGGGGGATACCGCCGGCGGGCGCCGCCGAGCGGACGTAGGCGAGGATCGAGGGGTTGTCGGCGGGGACGACCTCGAGCTCCCCCTTGGCGAACACGGGGTACTGACGACGGATGCCGAGCATGCGGTGGAGCCAGTGCAAGAAGGAGGACTGGTCACGTAGTCCGGCCTCCACGTTCACCGACTGGAAGCCGTAGACCGGGTCCATCGACGGCGGCAGGAACAGCTGGGCGAAGTCGGCCCGAGAGAAGCCCCCGTTGCGGTCGGGGGTCCACTGCATCGGGGTGCGCACGCCGTCGCGATCGCCCAGGTAGATGTTGTCGCCCATCAGGAGCTCGTCGCCGTAGTAGAGGACGGGGCTTCCCGGCAGTGAGAGCAAAAGGCCGTGCAGCAGCTCGGCGACGCGCCGGTCGTTCTCCACGAGCGGCGCCAGTCGCCGGCGGATGCCCAGGTTCTTGCGCATGCGGGGGTCGCTCGCGTACTCGGCGTACATGTAGTCGCGCTCGTCCTCGGAGACCATCTCCAAGGTGAGCTCGTCGTGGTTGCGCAAGAAGATGCCCCACTGGGCCCCTTCTGGCACTGGCGGTGTCTGCGCCAGGATCTCGGTGATCGGGAAGCGCTGCTCGCGGCGCACGGCCATGAACATGCGCGGCATCAGCGGGAAGTGGAAGCACATGTTGCACTCGTCGCCCTGGCCGAAGTAGTCGATGACGTCGAGCGGCCACTGGTTCACCTCGGCAAGCAGCATCCGATTGGGGTAGTCCCGGTCGATCTCTTTGCGCATCCGCTGCAGGAAGGCGTGGGTCTCCGGCAGGTTCTCGCCCGTCGTGCCCTCGCGCTGGTAGAGGTAGGCGGCGGCGTCGAGCCGGAATCCGTCGAGGCCGAGATCCAGCCAGAAGCGGACCACCTGCATGATCGCCTCGCGCACCTCGGGGTTCTCGTAGTTGAGGTCCGGCTGGTGGTGGAAGAAGCGGTGCCAGTAGAACTGCTGGCGAACTGAGTCCCAGGTCCAGTTCGAGGACTCGGTGTCACAGAAGATCACCCGGATATCGGACATCGCCTGGTCGTCGTCGCTCCACACGTACCAGTCGGCCTTCGGGTTGTCCCGCGAGGAGCGCGACTCTTGGAACCAGGCGTGCTCGTCGCTCGTATGGTTAATGACGAGGTCGGCGATGACCCGGATCCCCCGTCGGTGGGCCTCCTCGATGAGGCGGGCGAGGTCGTCGACGGTCCCGCACTCGGGGGCGATGCTGTAGTAGTCACTCACGTCGTAGCCACCGTCGCGAAGCGGCGAGGGGTAGTAGGGCAGCAACCACAAACAGTCGACGCCCAACCAGGCGAGGTAGTCGAGCTTCTCGACGACTCCGGCGAGATCGCCGATGCCATCTCCGTTCGAGTCGTAAAAGCCGCGCGGCACGACCTCGTAGAAGACCGCCCGCTCGTACCAACGCGGGTCGTCCGACAGCGGACGCCACCCCTCGACCGGCCCCGGGACGAGCCCCGTGCCCGGGAGCACGAGGTGACCCGAGGAGGCAGGACCGCTCCCCCCGGGCGACCACAGGCCGCTGGGAGGAACCGCTTCGCCGGCGGTCACCAGCGCCGCCTCAAGCTGGCCCGGCCGGGAGCCGGGTCACGTCGGCGCCGAGCGCACACAGTCGCCCGGCAAAGTCCTCGTAGCCGCGGTCCACGTGCTCGGCCCCCGCGACCACGGTTTCGCCCGAGGCGGCCAGTCCCGCCAGCACGAGCGCCGCCCCGGCACGGATGTCCGGCGCACGCACCGGCGCGCCGGACAGGCCGTTCACTCCGCGAACGACGGCGTGATGTCCCTCGGTGACGATGTCCGCCCCCATCCGTAGCAGCTCGTCCACGTAGCGGAAACGCCCGGAGAACAGGTTCTCGGTGACGATCGACACCCCGGTGGCGATCGAGAGGAGCGTGACCAGGAGTGGCTTGTAGTCGGTGGCCACCCCGGGATAGGGAAGGGTGGCGACGTCGACGGGAGCAGGGCGTCCCGTGGCGCGCACCCGGATGCCACCGACGGTCGGCTCGAGCTCGAGCCCGGCGGCCTGGAGCTTCACGAGCAGCATGTCCATGTGCTCGGGCCGCGCCCCGGCGACATGCACGTTTCCGCCCGCAAGACCCACCGCGACGAGCCAGGTCGCCGCCACGACACGGTCGGCCACCACCTCGTGGCGCGCCGGGCGCAGCTCGTCGACGCCCTCGACCTCGATGCGCGAAGTCCCGGCTCCCTCGATCCTGGCGCCCATCGCCACAAGGAGCGCCGCCAGGTCCTCGATCTCGGGCTCGCGGGCGGCGTTCTCGATCACCGTGGTCCCCTTGGCCAGCACGGAGGCCATGAGGACGTTGTCGGTCGTGGTGTGGCTCGGGTACTCGAGCACGATGCGGGTGCCGATCAGGCGGTCGCAGCGACCCTCGACCTCGCCGTGGTCCACGGTGAACTCCGCGCCGAGCTCGGTGAAGGCGCGCAGATGGAAGTCGATCGGACGGCCGCCGAAGTCGTCGCCGCCCGGAAGCGAGATGCGGGCACGGCCGTGCCGGG